>JAQUHC010000005.1 GCA_028683785.1 Oscillospiraceae bacterium | reverse complement strand
ATCGTTCCAAAGTCCTTGCGAAAAAGCTATAAGAGTTTTTTCCATATTGCCTTTATCGTCCTTAAAGCCTTTTATCTCTTTTTCCTTGCCAAGGAAATCGGGCAACACTCCCTCATAGCACATCACTACATAAAACACAGTGCGCGCAGACTCCTTATCATTTTTAGCCGTAATTTCACAGCTGAAGGAATCATAAAAGTTTTCAATTGGCTTCTGCTCGGCCGTGTCTGAAGCGATAATGATCGGATTGTTATTCTTATCGACACCAATTTCCAAGGTAAAAGGTACCTCGCTTTGCATTGGCAAAACCTCTACGTTGGCTTCATTTGCAAAGTCAACCAATCTGTAAGGCATACTAAAGCTGCCTCCGGAGGTTGCATAAACATTGAGGTTTTGCTGCGCTAATTCGATATAGCATTCACCAATCATCTTAAACTTAACATTGTTTTGAAAGACTCCGCCCTCACCGTTAAAGCGGAAGCTGATAACACCTTCTGAGGGCATACCCTGTGTTTGATTTGCCGTAGCACTGACCGATGCACCCATATACTCTCCCGATAAAACAGGCGGAGATATATCCAAAAACCTGTCATCTGAGAAAATTTCAATTCGTTGCGTAAGGTCAAGTCTGTCAAGCTCTGTCCCGTCAGGACTTACCTCCATCATTTTTGCATAAACAAAAACAGTTTCACCATTGTATTTTATTTTGTCGCCAAACTCTTTATAAAGCACCATCTTATAGCTTTTTTTCTCTCGTTCTTCCTCATCGCCCGACTCTCCCGATCCGCCGGCAGCTCCCGCCGCACCTCCTGCCGAGATTGCTGCAGCGGAAATAATAGTTGAAAGCACTGCAACTGCAACTGTTCCTGCAGTGGTGGCCGCATTTGTATTTGCAGTCTGCTTTTTATCCTTAAATATTCTCACCTGAGCAATTTTTTTGGGTTCAAACTTAATACTGCTGAATTTATCGAGTGATTTCATTACATCACTTTTAACAATCTCATATTTTTCACTTACAATTGTTTCAACCTCCTGTCTTTTTTCAGGCATAGAATAGCCGATCCAACCGAACGACACAGCTCTCCATTCAATTGCCAAGACAATGATTCCGTTTGGGATTACAATATCATCAAAATACACAAAATAGCGTCCCGACACGCTTCTCGTTCTGATTTGTCTATAATCTGAATTCATTTCATCTTCAACTTCAATAAGAGCCTTTTTACCCATAAAAGAGCCTTCTTTTATGGTTATTCCTTTGTCCTTTCGTGATTCAATCATCTTTTTTGTGTATGCCTTCCAGTCACCTGAACTGTATATACTGGGAAGAGATACTGAAGCCTGATATCCGGCGTGCTCCATTCTTTCTGATCCTGACATTCTTTCATGAACCGTTACATATTCCTGTGACGGCAGATTCTTCATTGTCAGTAAAAGTTTATCTCGAGATAATATTACATTTTTTTTATCCCTTACGGTAATATTGAAAGTGAAGATTCTATTATTACCATCCACAGCCATTGCCGGTAAGCCGTAATTGGCCACATAGTAGTTATACTTATTGTTCTTATCGTAGGGATAGCCTGTTGAGCTTTCTTCAGTACGCAAATAAGCTGAAACAGGTATCGTAAAAAGGAAAGTCAGCATAAAAACGAGTAATAAAGACGCAAATAATCTGTTTTTCATTTCACTGCCTCCACTCTGCTTTTGAAAGCTGCAAAAATAATAACCGACGCAATTATCAAAGCTAATCCCATTAAAGAGATTATATAAGGGATGTTTATTGCGGTGAGCGGGATACAAAGGGCAAACCCTGTTGTAATACCGGCAACAACTCGGCTGATAGCCGAAAAGTCAGGTGCTTTGTCCTTTAATATTTTGCTCATTATCGACCTTATAAAGCCCTGTAAAAACCCTGACTTATTTGATAATGCCTTAACCGACAGGAAAGCAGCCACCAATCCTATCATACTATTTTGCAGGGTCAAACCGGCATTCATAAAATTGTAGGCAATAAGCGATAAGCCTGCACCTAACAGCAAAGGAGAAATCTCCATTGCTGACTTTATGTTAAAAGAGCGCAAAAAAGTTTTAAATCCTGCGGCAATGCCTCCGAAAGGCTTGCCCTTGCTGAAAATAGGTGTAATAAGCGAAGAGAAGAAAAAAGCGACTATTCCCTTTCCAATGCTGCCGCCTAAGATTCCTACAACACCGCCTGTTGTTCCGCCCTGTGCAAAGGATAAAAAGCTGAGCACTTTTATTGGGGCAATGTTTATATTAAGCATAGGCAGTATCATAAGTAATAGCCATACAAGCGACATGACAGCTAACAATATCAGGCGCTTTTTGTCCTTTAAAATACCTTTGATGTTTCTGACTAAACCCAAAGCTCCGCTTACTAAAAACTTAAAAGGACCAATACTCTCGGCAAAACCTTTGCCCATGCTCAAGCTCTGAGTAAAGACCATCCGACCGGAAGTAGGGAGCGCGAAACTCTCATTGCCGACAATGTTAGAGGCTATTTTCCTGATGCTGCTTTGTACCAATTTGCTTTTCGCGGTTTCTTCGGCCGCCGACGGAAAACTTTCAGGCTTGTCAGACGATTGAATAGAAGCCTCGACTGGATATCCGCAGCCTTTGCAAAATTTATAGCCCTGAAGCAATTCATTACCGCACTTTTTACATTTCATGGCAATCATCTCCTATCTCTTAATATGAAGCAATTTCTTAGATTTTCTCATGAAACCCACGATTTAATTAGTTTAAACTTTTAAAACAGGCGGATATATCGAAGTTGTATCCCGACTCCCTTGCGGATTTCTTTTACTGATTTATTCCTCAAAGAGTCACTCTATTTTAATCCATTGTAATATAATACTATTCATAAATCAATAATGAACTCCCTTTGTATAATTCTTTTTGTTTATGTGTTATAATAGATGCGCCCTGAGTTTTAATCTTTTTTAATACTATCTGGCGTATATCGCAATAGCATTAGGACTTATGACACGGTAGATTTTGAATTTTTAAAATACAATCTTTATTAAGGGGGATTTTTTATGCGCCTGCTTGTGCTGGACGGTAACAGTATAATCAACCGCGCTTTTTACGGAATTAAGCTGCTGACCACAAAAGACGGCAGGTATACCAACGGACTTTATGGTTTTTTGCTTATTCTTCACAAGCTGAAGGAGGAGTTAAACCCTGACGGTATTGCGGCGGCATTCGATCTTCACGCTCCCACCTTTCGGCATAAGGAATATGCCGAATATAAAGCCGGACGCAAGGGTATGCCGGACGAATTGCGTCAGCAGATGCCTGTATTAAAAGAAATGCTCACCCTTATGGGCTGTCATGTGTTGGAGCGGGAGGGATATGAAGCCGACGATATTTTGGGGACATTGTCGTCGGCAGCCGGTGAAATGGGTTGGGAATGTATAATAGCGACCGGGGACCGCGATTCTCTCCAGCTTGTGCGGGAGGGGGTAACCGTTATGCTTGCCTGCACCAAAATGGGTAAACCCGAAACCACAGTGTATGATACCCAAGCGATATATGAGAAATACCGTCTTACACCCGAACAGCTTATTGATTTGAAGGCACTTATGGGGGATGCAAGCGATAATATTCCCGGGGTGCCCGGGGTGGGCGAAAAAACCGGGCTTGAGTTGATGCAGCGTTTCGGAAGCCTTGAAAATATGTATAACGACCTTGACTCCCTTGATATAAAAGCGGGGGTGCGTGAAAAACTGAGGGCGGGACGGGACAGCGCGTTTTTGAGCCGCAAGCTGGGTACCATCTGCTGTGAAGTTCCGATTGAGCGCGATTTGAACAATTATAAGCTGGAGAAGATGAAATCCCCCGAGCTGTCCGCGCTTTTGGCAAGGCTTGAATTCTTTTCTTGGATCGACAAGCTGGGATTGGATGCGGCAGTCCAAACGCCCGCGGGCGAACAATCGACGCCCCAACGGGTGGTTACGGTTGAGGGCGGAGAGGCGCTGCCCGCTCTGCTCGAATGGATTGATAAGAATAAGAAACTCGACATGACCGCACAGGTCGAAAATTTAAAACTTGTCGCCGTTGCCGCCATGTTTGACGGACGTTCGGCGGTTATAGGTAATCAAACCGACGGTTTTGATGAATTGAAAAAGCGTATTTGTGACGGCGGTATAATCAAACGGGTTGCCGATACAAAAACGCTGTGCGCCGCCCTGTTAAACGAGGGGTTACAGCCTAAGGGGATTGTGATGGATACCATGCTGGCGGGCTATCTGCTAAATCCTCTTTCATCCGATTATTCCCTTGCCCGACTGGCACAGGAATATGCGGTTGCGGTCCCGACGGTTGACGGGGAAGACCGAGGAGTATCTTTGTTGCCGGCGGTTGCTGACAGGCTGGAGGTTGAGCTGACGGCGCATGGGCAGGAGTCTTTACTTCGGGATGTCGAAATACCCCTTGCGAATGTCCTTGCCGATATGGAAAACAACGGTTTTGAGGTTGATACACAAGGAATTGCCGCTTTCGGGGATATGCTTGAAAAAAGAATAGATGATTTACAGGGCGGTATAACCGAGGCGGTGGGATATGAATTCAACCTTAACAGCCCAAAGCAGCTGTCAAAGGCGCTTTTCGAGGATTTGGGGCTGCCGGCAAAGAAAAAAACCAAGACCGGATATTCAACCAATGCCGAGGTGCTTGAAAGCCTGCGGAACGCCCATCCGGCGGTTGCCATGCTGCTCGATTACCGCACGCTGACAAAGCTGAAATCCACCTATTGTGACGGACTGCTCAAGGTGGTTGGAGACGATGGCCGCATACACACCTCGTTTAATCAGACCGAAACGCGGACAGGCAGGATATCCTCCACCGAACCCAATTTGCAGAACATCCCCGTCAGACAGGAGCTGGGCAGGGAGCTGCGCCGCTTTTTTCGGGCACAGGAGGGTTGGACACTTTGTGATGCCGACTATTCCCAGATAGAGCTGAGGGTTTTGGCGCATATGTCGGGGGATGAGAATATGATTTCTGCATTTAATAGCGATACCGATATTCACAGTGTGACCGCGTCCCAGGTGTTCGATATTCCTGAGGAGATGGTAACCCCTCTTATGAGGTCCCGGGCAAAAGCGGTTAATTTCGGCATTGTTTACGGTATCGGCGCCCATTCGCTGTCCGAGGATATCGGGGTGTCATACGGTGAAGCAAAGCGATATATCGAGCATTATCTTGAGCATTACTCCGGGGTCGCGAAATTTATGGATAACATGATCGAGCTGGCGCGGGACAGGGGATATGCCGAAACCATGTTTTCACGCCGCCGCCCGCTGCCCGAGCTTAAAGCATCCGACAGGGTTACGCGCTCATTCGGCGAGCGGATCGCGCGAAACACGCCGATACAGGGGACGGCAGCAGATATTATAAAAATCGCAATGGTCCGGGTTTTTAACCGGCTCAAAAAGGAAGGTATGAAGTCCCGTTTAATTTTGCAGGTACATGATGAGCTTATTGTTGAAGCCCCGCTGAATGAAGCGGAAAAAGCCGCCTCTTTGTTAAAGGAAGAGATGGAGTCGGCGGCGGATATGGCGGTAAAGCTTGCGGCAGATGTTCAAATCGGCAGAACATGGTATGACGCGAAAGGATGACGAACTTGACAATAATATTTGTTTGCACCGGCAACACCTGCCGCAGCCCCATGGCTGCCGTGCTTATGGGTATTGAGCTTGACAAGCGGGGTGTGCGGGATATAATTATTGAGAATGCAGGGCTGTCCGCTTACGGCGAACCGGCGTCACCAAATGCAATAAGCGTGATTGCCGAGCTTGACGAAAAATCAGCCGAGGCGCTTGAAAGCCATATTTCACAAAATCTAACCGCGGAACAGATAATGAATGCCGATATCCTTGCCGTTATGAGCCCGGCCCATGCCGCCGAGGTTATTCGGCGGGGAGCCGATCCGAAAAAGGTGTACATCCTCTCGGCCAAAAAAGAGAGCGGAATTACCGACCCTTTCGGCGGGAATATTGACACCTATCGGGAAACGCGGAATAGGTTGACAGAGGCGGTCAACTCCTTGGCAGACGAGATTTTCAACTGATTTGAAATAGATATGATAGACTTGGATGTTATAATTAAATCAGTGCTTTACCCTTTAGATTGAAAGGTTTGAAAAGGAAAAATGGACGAGATCAGCAAACCTCCGGGTATTATAATAACTAAAATGCAGTCAGTCCATCTTGATGACCTTGCGCAACTGGAAAGGCTGACTTTTTCCAGACCGTGGTCATATGATGCTTTGGCTGAGGAGCTGCAAAATCCCCTTGCCGTCTTTTTCGTTGCCCAATCGCCCAAGGACAAACAGGCGGTGGGCTATATCGGCATGCACCATATTCTTGATGAGGGCGCAATCGCCAATATTGTTGTTCACCCCGATTATCGGCGGATTGGGATTGCAAAAGCCTTGATTGCCGCGGCGGTGGATTATGCAGAGCAAAACAGGCTGAGCCGCCTTACACTGGAAGTTAGGGTGTCCAACCTGCCCGCCGTTGCACTTTATGAAGGCATGGGATTTAAACGAGACGGAATCCGACCCGATTTTTATGATTCACCTAAAGAGGACGCGGCAATTTATTCGCTGTATTTTTAAGATTAGTATAAGCATAAGGAATTGATATGAAGTAATGAAAATACTCGCCATTGAAACCTCCTGCGATGAGACGGCGGCTGCCGTTGTTGAAGACGGCAGGGTTGCCCTTTCGAATGTTATCGCTTCACAGGTGGAGGAGCACAGAATTTACGGCGGCGTTGTGCCCGAAATTGCAAGCAGACGACATTCGGAGGCCATTTCCGGTGTTGTAAGGCAAGCACTCGCCGATGCCCAAACCGGGATTTCGGATATCGATGCTGTCGGGGTGACCTATGCGCCCGGCTTGATTGGCGCGCTGCTTGTGGGGGTAAACTTTGCGAAAGGGTTGGCGATGTCCGCGGGATTGCCTCTTGTTGCAGTTCATCATCTGCGGGCACATATAGCCGCCAATTATCTTGCATTTCCCGAGCTTGAACCGCCCTTTCTCTGCCTTGTTGTTTCGGGGGGGCACAGTCATATTGTTATGGTTGAAGATTATACACACTTTAAAGTGATGGGGCGTACCCGAGACGATGCGGCGGGGGAATGCTATGATAAGGTGGCAAGAGCCATGGGGATGCCCTATCCCGGCGGTGTCAGTCTTGACCGCAGGGCGGCGCAGGGCAATCCCAACGCCTTTAATCTTCCCCGGCCCAGGGTTGAGGGAAGCCCTTATGATTTCAGCTTTTCAGGGCTTAAAACAGCGGTTATCAACCGTTTGCATAATGCAGAGCAAAAGGGTGAATTGTTAAATCTTGACGACCTGGCAGCCTCATTTCAACAAACCGCCGTTGACATGCTTATTGAAAATACCCTGCTCGCCGCAAAGGATACCTCGGCTTCCGCAATAGTTTTGGCAGGAGGGGTGTCGGCAAATTCGGCATTGCGCGCACAAATGTCAGATAATTGCAGTCGTCTGGGCATCCGGCTTTTCTATCCTCCGCTGTCCCTTTGCGGGGATAATGCTGCAATGGTGGGCTCACAGGCGTTTTATGAATTTGGGGTCAACCCAGCTGCAGGGCTGGATCTTAATGCAAGAGCGACCATGCCGATTGATAATTCTATCAACAATTAATTATTATACTAATTTAATTTATAAACATAGATAATATCCAAGTCCGTTGTATATCTTCTTAATTATGATATTTCTATATATTTATTTTAAATTAGTATTAATAGTTTATTTCAACCATAAATAAACGGATTTGCAGGATTGGGATTTCCTAATTGCAAATCCGTTTAATTGTTTGTTTTTAAAATTATCAGAAAATTAACAATTAACATATTGTAAAAATGGATATTTTCGCGGTATAATAATATGCGATATCATTTTTTATAATAGGGGAAAAATGGTACATCAAGGAAAGGAGATATGCAATATGACTAAAAACCGGTCTGTTCTCTCTTGGATTGACGAGATGAAGAATTTGGTGCGACCCGAGAGGGTTGTTTGGATTAACGGCTCTGAGGAGCAACTTGAAGCTTTGAGAGAAGAAGCTTGCAAAACCGGCGAAATGGAAAAGTTAAATCAGGAGAAGCTGCCGGGATGTTATTTGCATCGCACAGCCATCAATGATGTCGCGCGTGTGGAGCATCGTACATTTATCTGTTCGACCAAGGAAGAGGATGCAGGTCCTACAAACAATTGGATGGAGCCGAATGATGCATACAAAATGCTGTATGATATTGCCCGCGGAAGCTATCGCGAAAGAACCATGTATGTTATACCGTATTCAATGGGACCGGTGGGTTCACCCTTTGCAAAATACGGTGTAGAGCTTACCGATTCGATTTATGTTGTTCTCAATATGGCGATAATGACCCGTGTCGGCTCGAATGTTTTTGATGCCCTTGGCGACAGTAACGACTGGGTGCGGGGTCTTCACTGCAAGGTTGATATTGACGAAGAAAATCGTTATATCTGCCATTTCCCGCAGGACAACACCATTATATCAGTCAATTCCGGTTACGGCGGAAATGTTCTTCTGGGTAAAAAATGCTTTGCACTGCGCATCGCATCATATCTCGGATATAACGAGGGATGGATGGCCGAGCATATGCTGATTTTAGGCATTGAAAATCCGAAGGGTGAGGTTAAATATATTGCCGCTGCCTTCCCGTCTGCCTGCGGAAAGACCAATCTTGCCATGCTGATTCCTCCCGAAATCTATAAGAAAAAGGGGTATAAGGTATGGTGCGTTGGGGATGACATTGCATGGATGAGGGTTGGAGAGGACGGCTGTCTGTGGGCGGTAAATCCCGAAAACGGATTTTTCGGTGTCGCTCCCGGCACCAACATGAAATCCAATCCAAACGCACTTATTTCCACCCAAAAGGGAACCATCTTCACCAATGTTGTGCATAATCTTGATGATAACACCGTCTGGTGGGAAGGGCTTGATAAAAATCCGCCCAAGAACGCGTTAAACTGGAAGGGCGAGAAATGGGATGCTGAAGACGGCTCAAAGGGGGCGCATCCGAATTCCAGGTTTACCGCTCCTGCGGTCAACTGCCCCTGCATTTCCTCCGAGTTCAATTCGGGTAAAGGGGTTCCTATTTCGGCTATCGTTTTCGGCGGCCGCCGTGCAAAAACAGCTCCGCTGGTATATCAATCGCGCGATTGGAATAACGGTGTATTTGTCGGCTCTATAATGGCTTCTGAAACCACGGCTGCCGCTACCGGCGCTGTCGGAGTGGTTCGCCGCGACCCGATGGCAATGCTCCCGTTTTGCGGATATCATATGGCTGATTATTGGACACATTGGCTTGACATGGGCAAGAAGCTGGGGGATAAGGCACCCAAGATATTTAATGTAAACTGGTTCCGCTTAGATGATGACGGCAAGTTTATCTGGCCGGGCTTTGGTGATAATCTGCGGGTACTCGAATGGATTATCAAGCGCTGTGAGGACAGGGTCAATGCGGTCGAGACCCCAATCGGATATGTTCCCAATGCAGAGGATATCAATCTGGAGGGCCTCGATTTTTCAATAGATACCCTGAAATCTATTCTTGAGGTTGATAAAGAGCTCTGGACCGTCGAAACCGAAGGAGTTACCGAGTTTTACGAAAAATTCGGCGACAGGATACCGGAAGAGCTGTTAAATCAGCTTGAAACCCTGAAAGCAAATCTGAAATAATTTTTGTGTAATAAATAAAAAAGGCTGACGCATGCTTGCCATTTCGCGAAATACTAATACTAATACTAGTATAAGTATCAGCCCTAAAATTATACATTCATGAAGTAGGGAACGGTCTTGACCGTTTCGCCCGTAGAAAATATAGAACAAAAAAAGCCAGAGAAACGATATTGTTTCCCTGGCTTTTTTGTTGCTTTCAAGGCTGGTTTGTGGGTCAGAATGGGGGTCGATATTTTATTCTTTTTTACCGTAAAGTTCGGCCAGCCGCAGCAGATGGTCATACTGCTCTGCGGAATCCTTCTCGGCTTTTTCAAACAATTCTTCTGCCCTTTCGGGGAAGGAACGGGTAAGAGAATTATAGCGAACCTCTCCCATAATGAAGTCGCGATAGGATGCGCTCGGCTTCTTGCTGTCAAGTGAGAAGGGCTCTTCCTTGCGAGGGTCAAAGCGATAATTGAACCAATAGCCGGCCTCAACCGCCTTTTTCTCCTCCAGCTGAGAAATACCCATTCCACCCTTAATGCCGTGATTGATACAGGGTGAATATGCGATAATAAGTGACGGACCGGGATATGACTCAGCCTCAACAATTGCCTTGAGGGTCTGATTCATATCCGCACCCATGGCGATATGCGCGACATATACATATCCGTAGCTCATTGCTATTGCGCCCAGGTCTTTCTTTTTCACCGATTTTCCGGCGGCGGCGAACTGCGCAACCGAGCCGGTTGGGGTGGATTTGGAAGCCTGTCCGCCCGTATTGGAATAAACTTCGGTGTCAAACACCAGTATATTTACATCCTCGCCCGAAGCAAGAACATGGTCGAGACCGCCGAAACCGATATCATATGCCCAACCGTCCCCGCCGAACATCCAGAACGACTTCTTAACAAGCAGGTCGGATGCCTTGAGGGCTTCATTATACAACGAATCAAATTCACAGCCGCAGCTTCCGCATTCCAGAACAGCCGTTTCCAAAGCCGGAATAACCTTTGCGGCAGCCGCTTTTGATGCATCGGCATCATCCTTGCCGTCCAGCCATTCCTGTGCCGCCTCTTTAAGCCCCCACTCGGCGGGAAAATCCGATTCGGCAAACTTGCTCATGATATCGGCAAGCCTGTTGCGGCGGGCGGTAACACCCAAGAACATCCCGTAACCGTATTCGGCATTATCCTCGAACAGTGAGTTTGCCCAAGCGGGGCCATGTCCTTTTTTGTTGACGGTATAAGGTGTGGAGGGAGATGAGCCGCCCCATATTGAGGTGCATCCGGTGGCGTTTGCTATGAACATACGGTCGCCGAAAAGCTGGGTAACCAGTCTGGCATAGGGGGGTTCACCGCAGCCCGCGCAAGCGCCCGAGAATTCGAGCAACGGCTGGATGAACTGACTTCCCTTAACCGTAGTGGCTTTAAATTTCTCGTTCACTTCCGGCTTAACAGGCAGATCATATCCGTAAAAGAAATTATTCTGTTCCTTTAACTGGGTATCAATGGGCTGCATAACAAGGGCTTTGTTGCCTTTCATTCCGGGGCATACCATTGAGCAAGAGCCGCAACCGGTGCAGTCCAGCGCGGATACCGTAATGGCAAATTGATGTCCGGGTAATCCTGTGGCAGGTTTCATCTTCATTCCGTCGGGTGCATTTGCCGCCTCGTCCTCGTTCATGATTGCCGGACGAATTACTGCATGCGGGCAGACATATGCGCAGAAATTGCATTGGATACAATTCTCCGGCTTCCATTCGGGTACGTCCACGGCTATTCCGCGCTTCTCATATGCTGCCGAGCCCAGCGGAACGGTTCCGTCGGCATCCTTGAGGAAGGTGGAAACGGGCAGCTTATCGCCCTGCTGTGCATTTACAGGAGTCAGCACATTATCTATGAAATCACGGATTTCGGGACGGCCGCCGAAAGCCTGTTTTGCGGCACATTCATCCTTTGTCTTTGCCCACGATTCGGGTATTTTTACTTTTTTGACTTCCTTGACACCTGTGTCAATGGCGTTGTGGTTCATCTTAACGATGGTTTCGCCCTTTTTGCTGTAAGACTTTGTGGCGGCATCCTTCATAAATTTAACGGCATCTTCAACCGGAATAACCTTTGCCAGCTTGAAGAAAGCTGCCTGAAGGATGGTGTTTGTACGGTTGCCCAGCCCCAGTCCTTTTGCAAGATGGGTGGCATCTATTGTATAAAAGCTGATATTGTTTTTAGCTATGGTTCTTTTCATGGCAGCGGGCAGACGGGTTTCCATCTCTTCAGAATTCCACGAACAGTTGAGCAGGAAAATACCGCCCGGTTTAACATCGCATATCATATCATACTTACCGATATACGAAGGGTTGTGGCAGGCGACAAAATCCGCTTTGTTTACAAAATAGGTGGATTTAATCGGCTTTTTCCCAAAGCGAAGATGGGAAATGGTTACGCCGCCGGACTTCTTGGAGTCGTATGAAAAATAACCCTGCGCATACATATCGGTGTGGTCGCCGATAATTTTGATAGAGTTTTTATTGGCGCCCACCGTGCCGTCCGAACCCAGCCCCCAGAATTTGCAGGACCGTGTTCCCCGAGGGGTGGTATCGGAATTATTTTTTACCTTGAGAGACAGGCGGGTTACATCGTCTTCAATGCCGATGGTAAAACGCTTTTTGGGACGGGCTGTCTCCATATTATTATAAACTGCGATAATCTGACCGGGTGTGGTATCTTTCGAGCCCAAACCGTAACGACCTGTATATACCGGAACCGACTCGAATTTACTGCCCTTAAGCGCGGCGCATACATCGAGGTAAAGCGGTTCACCCACAGAGCCGGGCTCTTTTGTTCTGTCAAGCACCGATATGGATTCAACACTCTTTGGAATGGCGGCAAGAAAATGCTCCACCGAGAAAGGACGATAAAGGCGAACCTTGATAAGCCCAACCTTTGCTCCGGCGGCATTCAGATGGTCAATCGTTTCCTCTGTTGTTTCACAAACCGAACCCATGGCGATGATCACATGCTTGGCATCCCGCGGTCCGTAATAATTAAACAGCTTATAATTCGAGCCGATTCTTTGGTTTACCATATCCATATATGATTCGACTATTTTCGGGATGGCATTATAATAGCTGTTGCTTGCCTCCCGCGACTGGAAGAATATATCGGGGTTCTGGGCTGTACCGCGCTGCACGGGATGCTCCGGATTGAGGGCATTTGCGCGGAAACGGTCAACCGCTTCCCGGTCGAGCATCTCGTCTAAATCTTTATAATCCCAAACCTTGATTTTTTGAATCTCGTGTGAGGTACGGAAACCGTCAAAGAAATGTAAAAAAGGAACACGGCCGCTCAGGGTTGAAAGATGTGCAACCGCTCCAAGGTCCATTACCTCCTGTACGCTTGAGGAACAGAGCATTGCATATCCCGTTTGACGGCATGCATAAATATCGGAATGATCCCCGAATATTGATAGTGCATGAGATGCAATGGCGCGTGCAGATACGTGAATTACATTGGGCAACAGTTCACCCGCAATTTTATACATGTTGGGTATCATAAGCAGCAGACCCTGAGACGCGGTGTAGGTGGTGGTCAGCGCACCGGCTGCCAGTGAGCCGTGAACCGCTCCGGCTGCCCCCGCTTCAGACTGCATTTCAGCCACCTTGACCGGACGCCCAAAGAGATTTTTCTGCCCGTTTGCCGCCCATTTATCGGTTTCCTCGGCCATAACCGAAGATGGTGTGATGGGATAGATGGCGGCAACATCGGTAAATGCATAGGACACATGCGCTGCGGCGTTATTACCGTCCATGGTTTTAAACTTTCTTGCCATTTACTTTTTTCCTCCTTGAAAAGAGTGGTAATAAAACTATATCATAGCCTCGATTATTTATTATCGAGTTTTAGACTGTCTATCATAGTACCACGTTACGTCAAAACTGTAAACCATTAAAGTGTCTAAAAATGCTGAATTATTTGAACTTTTTATTAAATCAATTATTAGAATTTTTAATAATCTCTTATTTTCGGCGATTTTCGCTCTGTTTTTGTGATAGGCTGAGTTTGGCCACGCGAAAACACCGTATGCCTCGGCTTTTCGTGCCCGCAATTCATTACCCGTATCATCGGGTTGGTTGACATCCCTTGAAAAACCATATATTATTATGCTGTATTTATCAGAATTGTCCCAAGTTTTTAATTTTATTCAGACTTTAATATTAATTTAAAATAAATATTATAGAAACATCATAATAAGAAGATATATAATAGACTTTAGATGTTATATATGTTTATAAATTAAATCAATCAAAACAATTTCTGCCAACATGAAAGGGGAAAAATTAATTCATGGATTCAGTTCCTGAACCCGAACCTGGGGGAAACCTTATTGCTCAGCTTATTCTTTTGCTTGTCCTTATTTTTGTAAACGCTTTTTTCGCCGCATCCGAGATTGCCGTTATATCACTTAACGACAACAAAATTCGCAAGATGGCTGAGGACGGACATAAAAAGGCACAGCAGGTACTTAAACTGACGTCCAATTCATCAAATTTTCTTGCAACCATCCAAATAGGCGTTACCTTGGCAGGCTTTCTGACTTCGGCAACCGCCGCTCAGTCATTAGCCGAGCCGCTTGCAGCCTGGTTTATCGGATTGTCATCATCCTTTGTGAAGTACAGCAATATCATTGGAATTGTAAGCGTTGTATTCATTACATTGGTAATGTCGTTTTTCTCTCTGGTTTTGGGTGAACTGGTACCCAAACGCATCGCGATGCAAAAAGCGGAAGCGATTTCTTTTGCTGTAATCGGCGTTTTACGCGCGGTTGCAGCCTTTATGCGTCCTTTTGTAAAGCTGCTCTCGGTATCCACAAATGTTGTGGTGCGTTTGTTCGGGATGGACCCCAATGCCTCGGCCAGCAATGTAACCGAGGAGGAAATCCGCATGATGGTGGATGTCGGCGGTGAAAAGGGTGTTATTGAGGGTACCCAGAAGGAAATGATCAACAATATATTTGAGTTTGACGATATCACTGCCGAGGATATAATGACCCCCCGCACCGATGTCGAGGTTATCGAGGTTAACGACGGTATTGCCGAGGCGCTTCGCACAGGGGTTGACGGCGGATATTCGCGCCTCCCTGTCTATGAAGATGAAATCGACAACATTATCGGCGTTTTGTATGTGAAGGATTTGCTGCCGTATGTGGGGCAGGATATTCCGCAAGAAATAACCATCCGTCATGTCATGCGGGGCACATTATTTGTTCCCGGTACCAAACGTTGCCGCGATTTATTTGCGGAAATGACCGAAAAACGGGTGCAAATGGCAATTGTGGTTGATGAGTACGGCGGATTTGCAGGTATAGTAACAATGGAGGATTTGCTTGAATCCATTGTGGGCAACATTCAGGATGAGTACGACCACGAGGAGGAGGAGATCACCAAAACGGGTGATAACACCTTTGAGGTGGATGGCTCGATAGATATTGATGAGTTGGGCGAAATTATCAATATCAATATTCCCGAGGGAGAATATGATACCCTTGCGGGATATATCATGGATGTACTGGGGCGTATTCCCGGTGAGCAGGAGCACCCAGAGGTGGTGCTCAATAATGTTACATTTACCGTAATGGAAATGGATGAAAGACGTATCGAGCGTGTCCATATAAATATTGACCCCGAACCCGACGAGGAAAACGAAAACAAAAAGGACGACAAATCAAATAGTGATTGAACATCATACTAATTTAAAATAAATATATAGAAATATCATAATAAGAAGATATACAACGGACTTGGATATTATCTATGTTTATAAATTAAATTAGTATCAGAAAAATCAGTATAAATAAGGGGGTTGCCATCGGCAACCCCCTTATTATAGTGTATATTTGTATCATAACCAAACTGCCAAAGCAAAAAGATATAAGCCCGCGTAATATATTCCAAGCCTTATCGCATAAAGGCGACTATTCTTTTCGGCAGATTTTAAAAAGACTTTTGCATCTATTATATTCGAAATCGCAATCAACAGGGCACCTGTTGCAATAAGTACTGTTCCTACCGCGACCGGCAGTGTTAGAGACAGGGACACCATGAAAAGCAGCACAACCGCATATATAAGCAAAGGAACGAAATGCCTGTCCGGCTTGCGGAGTTGTCTTCGGAAAATCAGTGCTGTCATTGCAAGCAAAAACAAAAAAACCTGTGCGGCAGATACGGTCGGCTTGGCGAAGATTGTAAACGCATATATAAACAAGAGATTGGCAACCGTGAAAATTTTTAAGCCGGTCGATTTGCTTTGCTCAGTTATGATATCACCAACAAGGCAGAGCGACAGTCCGGCTAAAATCCACCAAAAGCCTCTGAAACCGTTTACAACGCATCCGTTAAGGCAAAAGATGACCGGAACAAGGCTGCAAAACGCCTTTACAACGGTTGCCGAACCCGCTATTTTTTGCTGCTTAAGTTTAAAAAATAAAGGCAGAAGCGCGAAAAAAAGCATAACCGCCGGAAAGATATATAAAAAAATCCGAATGCCCTCAGTCATGTGAAATGCCCCTTTATGCTAAACACTGATTAAAAACTTGACACACTCTTGCCAAAATACTAATATTATAAATGTATTTTTCACATACAAAAAGAAGGACTGATTTGATTATGATGAGGTCGGATATTGAAATAGCCCAGAGCATTAACCCGCGGTATATTGAGGAAATTGCCGCCGAGTTGGGGCTGACAAGACAAGAAATCGATTTATACGGAAATGACAAGGCAAAGGTGCATCTGTCGGTGCTTGACCGGTTAAAACACAGGCCGGACGGCAAACTAATTTTGGTTACCGCCATCACGCCCACCCCGGCAGGGGAGGGGAAAACCACCACAACCATCGGTCTGGGTGATGCACTTAATCGCCTGGGGAAAAAGCCGGTGCTTGCCCTTCGCGAACCGTCTCTCGGTCCTGTTTTCGGAATAAAGGGCGGGGCTGCCGGGGGCGGCTGGGCACAGGTGATACCGATGGAGGATATAAATCTGCATTTTACCGGAGATATGCACGCCATAGGCGCGGCGAACAACCTGCTTGCCGCCATGTTGGACAACCATATTCACCACGGTAATCAGCTCGATATAGATACCCGACGGATAACATGGAAAAGATGCGTGGATATGAACGACCGCCAGCTTCGTCATATTACCGACGGGCTCGGCGGGCGGGCACACGGGGGCCCGCGGGAGGATGGATATGACATCACGGTTGCATCAGAGATAATGGCAATACTCTGTCTGTCAAACGACCTTATGGATTTAAAGGAAAATCTGGCGCGTATTGTGGTGGGATATACCCGAGATGAAAGGCCGGTCACCTGCGGTCAGCTCAAGGCACAGGGGGCAATGACGGCGTTGCTGAAGGATGCAATCAAGCCCAATCTTGTGCAAACTCTGGAGCATACCCCCGCACTGATTCACGGGGGGCCTTTTGCCAATATCGCACACGGCTGCAACAGCATAGTTGCCACTAAACTGGCGCTCAAGCTGGGGAATTATGTGATAACCGAAGCCGGATTTGGCGGGGATCTCGGGGCGGAGAAGTTTCTTGATATTAAATGCCGCAAGGCCGGATTGTCCCCCGATGCGGTGGTTATTGTTGCCACCGTTCGCGCTCTTAAATCTCATGGAGGGGTTGAAAAGGCTAATCTGACGAAAGAGAACCTGTCCGCCCTTGATATGGGGCTGCCCAACCTTATTAAACATATTGAAAATATAACCATAAAATACGGGCTGCCCGCCGTTGTTGCCATCAACCGCTTCCCCGACGATACCCAGGCGGAGCTTGATCTTGTCCGCCGCCGCTGTGCAGAGCTTGGTGTAAATGTCGCCTTGTCAGAGGTTTGGGGGAAAGGCGGAGAGGGCGGAATTGAGCTTGCGGGCGAGGTTATTCAGATTGCGGAACAACCGAATAATTTCCGCATGATTTATAAAGATGAAATGCCTATTATCGAAAAAATTGAGACGATTGCACGTGAAATTTACGGCGCTGATGGAGTTGATCTGCTCCCCTCGGCAGCCAAGGAAATAAAAAACCTGACCGCGCTAGGGTATGGAAATCTGCCTGTATGTATCGCAAAAACCCAGTATTCGCTTTCGGATAATCCGGCTCTTATCGGCAGACCTACCGGCTTTCGCATTACGGTTAAAAACATCAGGCTGTCTGCAGGGGCAGGCTTTGTCGTCGCCCTTACCGGCGATATTATGACCATGCCCGGCCTTCCCAAAGCACCCGCGGCTCAAAACATTGATGTGTATGCGGACGGACGCATAACCGGACTTTTTTAAGATGATTGTATATATTGCCGACACTTCGGAACCTGATGAAAAAATAATCGAATTAATGAAATCTGCACTGCCCGAACAAAGACGGATGCAAATGGCAAAACTAAAGAAGCCGTCGGATAGGGTCAACTCTGCCGTCGCGGCATATCTGGTCTTTTATGCTTTGGTTAAAAATCAATCGAACGAAGGACTTGTCTATCCCGAAACAGACAGCCTTTTAGAATCGCGTGATGAAATTTCCGAGCTTGCCGCCCGACTGGGATGGCCTACCGAGCACGGTAAACCCTTTCCGTCCGGAATTGAAGTTAACGGCAGACATTATCATGTAAATATTTCTCACAGTGAACGGCTGGTTGGGGCGGCAATAAGCGACAGACCGGTCGGAATTGATATTCAGCGAATACCCCGGATTTCAATAAGCCGTTTGGAGAGGATTGCATGCCGTTTCCATGCCCTTGAGCTTGAGCGGCTTAAGGGTATGCCGAAAAACCGATATGCAGCCGAATTTTGCAGGTTATGGGTATGCAAGGAAAGTGTTCTGAAGCTGTGCGGAAAAGGGCTATCGGTTCCGCTGTCCTCTTTTTGCATAACCGAGAACGACACCTGTATTATAGACGGTAATACCGTCAAAATCACGGTGTATGAACTGCCCGATGCCTACCTTGCGGTATCAAAATACTAATTTAATATAAACATATAGAAGTATGGATATTATCTACGTCTATATGTTAAATTAGTATTTGTACTAATTTTCTATAAAAGCATTCTGCATTTTCGCGGCTGTTACCGTGTTTTTAAGCAGCATAGCGGTGGTCATTAATCCAACTCCGCCCGGGACGGGTGAAATATAACCCGCCACCTCGCTCACCGCCGCAGTATCAACATCCCCGCAAAGCTTGTTGTTTTCATCACGATTCATGCCGACATCAATTACCACGGCACCCGGCTTCACCATGTCGGGGGTTACAAATTTTGCAATTCCGACTGCAGACACAAGGATATCCGCGTTTTTACAGATTTCTTTGATATTCTTTGTCTTGGAATGACAGATGGTGACCGTTCCGTTTTCGTGCAGCAGCATCATGGCCATGGGCTTGCCCACAATGTTGCTTCTTCCGATTACAACGCAGTTTTTCCCCTCAACCGTAACCCCGGCGCTGTGAATCATCTCCATGACTCCGGCGGGGGTACAGGGCAGGAATGTATAGTCCCCGATCATAATATGGCCGACATTGGCGGCATGAAAGGCATCCACATCCTTTACGGGCGAGATGGCGGCAATCACCGCCTTATCGTCAATATGAGGCGGGAGGGGCAGTTGGCACAAAATACCGTTTATATCGCTGCGGTTGTTTAGGCTTACAATTAGGGATATCAGCTGATCCTGAGGCGTATCCGCAGGGAGGGCGATCTCCTCGGAATAAACCCCTGCTTCGGCACAAACCTTCTTTTTGTTGTTTACATATGTTCGTGAAGCCGGGTCGTCACCCACAATGATGACTGCCAGCCCCGGGGTAATTCCTTTGGCTTTCATCCGGGTCACCTCTTGGGCAACCTCGCTTTTAACATTGGCTGATATAATTTTTCCGTCAAGTAATATTGCCATACAGGTCTCCTTTATTGTTGTTCACTCTTATCCTCCGGGTTTTCATCGGGGGATTTTTCTTCTGTTTCTATTATATCTGTATCATCTGTTACTTCATCTGATACTAAATCCAACTATAACTATTCCATAATTATCGCTCATGGCGCGTTCTTGCTATACTAATTTAATTTAAATTAGTATTAGGAACGCATCGCTCTATTCTGGAATGTTTTAGAATGGATTTAGTATGATGTATCGCTTTCGGATTCTTCCTCTGCATCCGAAACAACATCATCTTCGGCTTCAATCCCTAAATCGGGTATTTCTTCTTGGGTAACAGGGATTGCGCCATCCGCTGTCAGCTCTTCAAACAGGTCAACCGGCAATGAATTATACCGTGCCCTGAGTATGAGAAGCAGGGCAATACCGCCGAAAACGGATAATGCCGCCACCACCCGCGAAACCCGCATGGTTTGTCCCAGCATCAGACTGTCGGTGCGCAGCCCCTCGATTAAAAAGCGGCCGAAGCCATACCATATAACATACAATGAGAAGATTTGTCCTTTGAATTTGTATGCTTTTTTAGATACAAAATGAAGGATTATAAAGCCGATAATACACCACAGCGATTCATAAAGAAAGGTGGGATGAACCGGCTTGGAGGGGTCAAATTGAACCGAGCTGTTAAGCCCTTGCTGAATTAACGAGCCCGTCATTCCCCAAGGCAGATCGGTATTGGTTCCAAACGCTTCCTGGTTGGCGAAATTACCCCAGCGCCCGATACTCTGCCCGATAAGAAAACCAAGCGCGGCTATGTCGAACACCGCGAGGGTATTAACCTTGCGCACACGACACATCCATATGGCGGTTATAAATGCAAAGATGATGCCGCCGTATATTGCAAGGCCGCCCTCCCAAACCCTTAAAATACTGAGGGGTTCCTCAAAATATGCCCCTGTATCTCCTGAAAACAGAACATAGTAAAGCCTTGCTCCGATAAAGGCAAAAATAGCCGAAACCAATGTAACATCAATCAGGCGGTCGGGGTCGATATCAAACTCGCGTGCACGGCGCAACGCATAGATTACGGCAAGCAAAAAACCAATCGCGATAAGCAATCCATACCATCTCAGCGCAATATCCATACCGAAAAGCCGAAATTGTACAATGGTGTCGGAAATACCAAACTTGAGGTTTAGTGCCGGAAATTCAACAAAGTCTTTCATACCGGGTCAACATCCTTTCATATGTATACTGAATCTTGCTTACTCAAAATATTTGCATATTGTCGCGGGGCGGATTTTTATATCCGCCTCGCGTTTTTTATTTTATACAGGGGATACAATCGACAGTGCCATTTGATGCTCTAAGAGGCAGGTGTTCAAAAGTCGCTCAACCGTTTCGAGTTTCAATCCTGCGGCGGCATCTATGGCGGAAAACGGGCTGCGCCCTGCAAAGAAATCCGAAATAAGAATATCCCCCACATTTTCGATATCATTAAGCGCCGAAACCTGCCTGCCGTACATAGCCTTATGAGCAGCTTCAAAATCAGCAGCAGGAATTCCGTCCTTTCGCAAACGCTCAATCTCATCCGATATGGCGCGAGCCACAGCATCCGGGTCGGATGATTCCCCGCCGAACAGCCAAATTCCGTAACCCGGGCCGTCAAAATAATCGGAATCAAACGAGGAATTTATAAGCCCCCGCTCCATCAGTCGGTTGTAAAGGCCGGAGGAACGCCCCGCCAATATTTCAAGCAAAACACCCGCGGCAATAATCTCCTCGGGGGTGCGGCTGTTTTTTCCGTCGGGGAAATAATCCTTGAAGCCGAGATAGAACAGGGGTGCGGATACCGGCATTTTCTGAACTGTACGCGGTTGTACCACCTCGGGCGGCTCATCCACCCCCGCGCGTTCCACCATTTTGTCCTCTCCTTGCTTCAGGATGCGGTCGGCCACCTTTTTCACAAGCTCCGGCGTGGCATTACCCACTACCGCAAGCACCATATTATTAAGATTATAAAAGGTATTATAACATCCGTAAAGCAGCTCGGGGGTAATTTTCGCAATTGACTCCACAGTTCCCGCAATATCAATGCGTACCGGATGCTTATGATAAAGTGCACGCAACAGGTTAAACAGCACCTGTCTTGACGGCGAATCCTCACCCATGCGGATTTCCTGACCTATTATGCCCTGCTCCTTGGCAACCGTTTCCTCGGTAAAATAGGGCGACTGAACAAAATCGAGCAAAATTTCCAGCGACTCCTCAAGCCTGTCGGTGCAGGTAAACAGATATGCGGTTCGGTCAAATCCGGTGTATGCATTTGCGGACGCTCCGGTTTTTGCATATCTCTCAAACGCGCCCGCATCCTCATTTTCAAACAGCTTGTGCTCCAAATAATGCGCGATACCCGCCGGAACATGGGTGGGTTCATGGTCTCGGTCTTTATAAAACACCGTGTCAATCGAGCCGTAACGAGTTCCGAAAACGGCGTAGCTTGAAGCATAGCCCTTTTTAGGGCAAACAAATATGGTAAGTCCTGTCGGATGAGCAAGCTTGAAACAAACATCGCCGGTATGAGGTTCACGAATTTCCTTCCATCCGATATTAATTTCCGACATGGTCAACCTCCTCCCCGGCCAGCATATAAACACCGCCGTATTTGACCCCGCGAGCGGCGTTTATTATATCCTCCCGTGTGACCGAGTTGAGCTCCCGGGCAGAACACTCGGGTGTAACCGTTTTATCATCAAGGCTCTGCCCGACATACCAGTCGGCAAGTGAAGATTGTAAATCGCCGAAGGTTCGGAACCGGTTTATTTGGCTTCTGCGGGCGGATTCGGTCTCCTCATCAGTAAACTCTCCCCGGCAAACGGCATCAAGTTGATTAAGAATTTCCTGACGCGCTTTTTGGGCGTTTTGTTCATCCACCCCGCTGTCCACAAGAATAACCTTTCCAAGCCTGTCAAAGGAGGATGAACAGTAATAGCAAAGTCCCAGCCTTTCGCGGACATTTTTAAACAAGAGTGAGTGGGGAGTGCCGCCGAGCAGTGAATTCATAAGCCTCATGGAGGGGATATCGGCGGTTTTTACCGTTCTAAAACCCATAACCAGCTTTGCCTGATTTACCCCCATTCGCTCGACAACCTCTTTTGCGCCTTTGGAAGAATCCCAGTCTGCAGCTTTATTAAATAAAACAGGTGCTCGGCTGCCTACCGTATCAAGCCCTGATTTAAAGGTCTTAAAAACCGCTTGGCTGTTTCCCGCGCTTTGATATATTATTCGTATTTTTGCGGTTTTGAGCAGGTTGCGCCAAGCCTCCGCAATCGTTTGCGGGGTCAATCTGCCGACCTCCTCGATTGTTCCGTAACGATTTACGGCATATCCCTCTCCCTCAAACAATATCTGCTCACAGCGTTGGCGGGCATACAACCGCTTTTCGTTTATTTCGGATTGAATAAGCTCTATAAGACAGCGCTTTTCCTGTTCGGTATCCTCCTGCGGAAATCCACCGTTGTGCAGTACAGGCTGAAAAATCATTGAGCACAAGAGCTCGGCGCACCTGACCGCCACTTCCTCATTATTCAGTGCAAACCGATCATCTATTGAAACGGCGGTAAGCATCATGGCCTGACCGTTTCCTATCCGGATAACATTCGGAATTATACGTGCGCCGTAAAGCTCATTTAAACGGCGTTGAAGCGCGGTAAAATTCGGATAATTGGAACAGCTTCTCCGAAGAAGAAAGGGCAGTATTGCGTTGGATGAAGCCATTTGCTCCTGCAGAGGAAGCAACATTGCTACCGAAAGCCGTGCGGTTTTAAATCGGTCGTCTTTAATATTCAAAAATTCGGCACCGTCACAGATAGACTGTATTTCAGGCTGCAATATTAACACTCTCCTTTAATCGGTTACAGGTGAACAAGCAAAGCACAATTTCATCTTTCGGGATTTTTAAAACCCGGTGCCAATCGCTTAGTTATTATACCAAAATATACTGGTAAATAAAAGCGAGAAAAATAAAAAGGTTTTTTAAAGATTATTTTCATAAAAGGTCTCGACGGCGTTTCTCGGCAACCTTTAAAACCGCCGTCTGGGTTTTTGCATCTGTTATCTCGTTATCCAGCACCATTTGTACTGCCTTTTCAAGCGGTATGTGTTCCACCTCTAAAAATTCGTCCTCATCCGGCTTCATATCGCCGTATGACAGCCCCGAAGCGTAAAACATATGGATAATCTCACCGCAATAGCCGGGGGACGGATACAGACATCCAAGGGATTCATAATGCTCGGCTGTCGCGCCCGTCTCCTCCTTCAGCTCCCTTTTCCCGCATTCCAGCGGGTCTTCACCGGGGGAGAGCTTTCCGGCAGGCAGCTCAAGCAGCAATTCTCCATACGGATATCGATACTGACGAACAAAAAGAAGCCGGTCATCATCATTAAGGGCGGCAACGCATACCCCGCCGGGATGCTTAACAACCTCACGGGTGGCGGTTTTGCCGTTGGGCAGTTCGACTTCATCAAGGTTCAGGCTGATTATATTTCCGGTAAACAAAATATTTTCGGACAAGGTTTTTTCGCTGAGATTCATAATTATACTTTCTCCTTAATATCAATATATATAGAACGAAAATATTCAGGCTTTGACAAAACATACTGGAGGCGTAAGTTTAAAAAATAAATTTTTCAAACTTTCACTGCGAAAGGATGGTCATAAAAATGCAAAGAATAGTGACAGCTCAACAGGCCGACAGCGGCTCGGTGAGAGGACTGATTAACACCCTCAGGGGCAGATTCGGTTTTCTTGAAGCAATGCCTATCGGGCAAAGCGTGTTAGGGCGCGACATACAAGGACTCATTTTGGGCAACGGGCGGGAGCGTATACTTTATGCTGCCGGGTTTCATGCACAGGAGTGGATTACATCACTGGTACTTCTCAGACTTATCGAGGATTTATGTGTTGCTCTCGAAAAAGGGGGCAACATAGCAGATATTCGCGTGCCCGAAGCCTTGGTGGGGCGCAGTCTTGTTTTTGTTCCTCAGGTCAACCCCGACGGGGTTGATATTGCCATACATGGCTCGGGTTCGGCGGGAAAATATGCCGCCATGGTTCGGGAACTGGGGGGCAACCGACCCGGCGAATGGCAGGCTAATGCACGGGGGGTTGATATCAACCACAACTTTGATGCCGGTTGGGAAACCATTAGGGAGATGGAGATAAAAAACGGCATAAGCTCACCATCTCCCCGTCAATGGTGCGGGGAAGCCCCGGAAAGTGAACCCGAAACCGCAGCCCTTACGGCATTGTGCCGCCGCGCCGATTTCCGACATGTTCTTGCACTGCATTCACAGGGCGAAGAAATATTCTGGCGGTACGGTGACCGCACCCCTACTAATGCAAGGGTTATGGCCGAGGTAATGGCAGCCTCAGCAAGATATACCGTGTCCCAACCTGAAGGGATGGCATCCCACGGCGGATTTAAAGATTGGTTTATACAGCAGACCGGCAAGCCAGGGTTTACAATAGAGCTGGGTAAAGGGGAAAACCCGCTGCCGCTGGAGGATTTCGAGAACATATATGCCAAGGTACATGAGATGCTCCTGCTTGCCGCCTTAATGTGATTTACTACATACATTTTCGGTCTGAATTGATAGCCAAAAACATCCGTGATTTTTTATCAAGCTTCTGATCAGTGTTTAGTATCAATCCTTCTCCAAATCCTTATGCCCAAAGTTGAATGGGAATATATAAAGATCGGTTCCGGTAAGGTACTTGGGCTCATCCGATTTAATATAGTGCCCTTCCTCGTTATACTGCTCATTCCTTTCTGTTGAAAACGGATGCTTAAGGGTGTTCCTCGCCCTTGCGATATGCCTCCATTATTTTTTTGAAAACCTGGCCGTTTGTGGGTGGGGTCCAGGTTATCGCGTTGGCGCCCGCCTCGATGGTTTCTTTGATACTGTCATCGGTAGGTCCGCCGGTTGCAATTATTGCAAGCTCAGGATACCTGCTGCGTATTTTCCGAACAAGCTCGGCTGTGCCGGCGGCGGCCGATACATTAATCACCTTTGTACCCGCCTCAATCCTTGCCTCTATATCATCTTGCTCGGATACCACGGTAACTACAACGGGAATGTCGATGCGTTTTGTCAAATCGCGTAGCGTTTCATTCCTTGTCGGAGCGTTTACCACAACCCCCATAGCCCCCTGAAATTCGGCATGGAGCGCAAGGTCAAGCACGCGCATTCCTTGGGTAAGCCCACCGCCGACTCCCGCAAAAACAGGCATATCGGCTGCCTGCATAATAGCCTGTGTAATAAGCGGTTGAGGGGTGAACGGATAAACGGCAATAACGGCATCGGCGTTGCAGTTTTTTATTATGGCAACATCGGTGGTAAAAACAAGTGAACGAATACGCTTACCGAAAACGCGAATTCCGGAGCAATCCTGTATGCATTCGGGTACCCTAAGCATAAAGCTGCGCAGAACCCCTTGAAACTCAGGTGTAATTTGAATAGCCATCTGAACCCTCCCTTTTATTTGTTTTTCCTATCAAATAATGTTATTATACTAAAAAGAACATAATATAGACAGAAAGGCATGGTTATTTGTATGAATAAATTTATCGAAGTCAGCCCTGCGGAGTTGAACGACAATATATTTCAGAAAATCGGTAAGGATTGGATGCTTGTTTCGGCTGGGCAGGCGGGGAATTTTAACACAATGACCGCCAGCTGGGGAGGCATGGGCGTTTTATGGAACATCAATGTGAGCTTTGCGTTTGTGCGCCCGTCGCGTTTCACATACGAATTTATTGAGCGGGAGAAATATTTTTCGCTGTCATTCCTCGGGGAGGGAAACCGGAGGGCATTACAGTTTTGCGGTTCCCATTCGGGACGGGACACCGACAAAATTGCCCAAACCGGACTGACCCCTATATTTGATGCACAAGCACCCTATTATGATGAATGCAGCCTTGCGCTAATATGCCGTAAAATATATTTTCAGGATATCGAGCCAAAGAGTTTTCTCGACCCCGCCATCAGCGGCAATTATCGGCAGGAGGATTATCATAGGTTGTATGTCGGCGAAATCTTAAAGGTGATAAAAAGAGCATAAATTTTATTAAATATTTACGGTGCGTAATATGCTGGCTGTATATACGCGCCGTTTATTTTAACAAATATCTCAATAAAACCAAAATCAGCAGATGGCAGGGGTAAAAAAGATAAAACAACCATTTCATCCGATGCCCTTTTTCGCCGTTATAAAGCATTATCGGTATTACAGAAAAAATCGCCAAGGATTGGATTATGTTGCCCAATAGTACATTTATCAGCATGATGGAGAGCATCCCGAAAACCGTATATTTTCTGAAAATATAAAGTGCCATTATTGTCAATACGCCAATCAGCGTATAATCCACCCTCAGCAAAATCGATGCTGCCAGCCCTCCGGACAGGAAGAAAAAGCAGATTATCAAATATAGGAATTTATAGAAGAAAGAGCCTGCCCGTTTACCTTTACGGGCTTTTTCTATTTCGCGAAGATTTTCAAAAGCTCTGTCGGTAAGGGTTATCATAACAAGTCCTATTAAAAGTGTAAAGAATACATTTTGTTTTTTTGTCGAAAAGATTACCCTGCTGAACGCGAGGTCAAACGGGATTTCTGATATGAGTGCAAATGCGAAAAGACGGAAAATATACCTTTTCAGGTTGTGTGTGTGAAAACATCCCTCAACTATAAGAAAACAGAATATCGGAAAGGCTATTCTGCCAAAACAGCGGAATATCAAACTGTAATCCTTGGGTATTACCAATGCGCCGATATGGTCAACCGTCATCGAGATTATTGCAATCCATTTAAGCGAAAAGCTTGATAAAAAGCCTTGATGCTGCTGTTGAAACAGGTTTGGCATATTTATGACCATCCTTTCACCTTCTTTTTAAGGGTTGAAATTTTACTCCGTTTTATCGTTTGCCGTATCATCGGGGCGACAGGCTTCAAGAGCCTCTCTCAGGGTGTCCAGCGGTGTGAACCCTTTTCTGACCTTGACTGCTATATAGGGTTTTGCACCTGCGCTGATCATGACACGCCCCTTAAGCGCGGAAGATATGCGGGAGCCCACCTGCATATCCAGGTGCCTCATATATAATAAAAGACTGTCCTGCTTCTGATTCACCTCATATACTCCGATATCGGCCGCCATATTGCGAAGCATGGCAACGTCGATAAGGCCTTGAACCGCCTCGGGGGGATCTCCGAATCGGTCGATTAATTCATCATAAACATCCAATGAGTCTTCATGCGAACGAATGTCGGCAATGCGCCGATAGATATCCAGCCTTTGCGCGGTGGATGAGATATAATCTTCGGGAATATGTGCCGTAACCTGAAGGTCGATAAGGCATTCGGCTTCCCGGTTTTTATCGGGTATTCCTTTTTCCTCGTTTACCGCCTCACCCAAAAGCCGGAGATACATTTCATATCCCACAGCTTCCATATGTCCGTGCTGTTGTGCCCCGAGAATATTGCCCGCTCCTCGGATTTCCATATCTCGCATGGCAATTTTAAAACCCGCGCCGAATTCGGTAAATTCACGCACCGCCTCCAACCGCTTGGTGGCAACATCGGTAAGCACCTTGCCCCTCACAAAGGAGAGATACGCAAAAGCCCGACGGGCGGAACGCCCGACCCTACCCCTAAGCTGATGAAGCTGTGACAACCCAAACCTGTCCGCGTTTTCGATAATCAGGGTGTTTGCGTTGGGCACATCCACGCCGGCTTCAATAATCGTTGTGCAAACAAGCACATCGATTTCGTGCTCCAGCATCTGCTTCCATATATCAGAAAGCTGCTCCTCGCCCATTTTCCCGTGAGCAAATCCTACCCGCGCTTCGGGGATACGCATCTGTATGCTTGCCGCACAACGCTCGATGGTTTCGGTCCGGTTGTGCAAATAATATACCTGGCCGCCCCGCCTCAGTTCACGCCTTATGGCATCGGACAAAATACCTGTGTCATATTCCAGCACATAGGTTTGAACCGGATGGCGGTCCTGGGGTGCTTCCTCGATTATCGACATATCGCGTATACCGCTCATGGCCATGTTAAGGGTACGCGGGATTGGGGTGGCAGACAGGGTGAGAACATCTACATTCGGATAGGCCTCATTAAGCCTTTCCTTTTGCGCGACCCCGAAACGCTGCTCCTCATCAACTATTATCAGTCCGATATCATAAAATTTTATATCCTTTGACAGTATACGGTGGGTGCCTACTACAATATCCACCTCTCCGTTTGCAAGCTTTTTGATTGTTTGCTCCTGCTGCTTTGGGGTGCGAAAACGGGACAGCATATCCACCCGAACGGGAAAGCCGTCAAATCGTTGAATGATTGTATTATAATGCTGAAAAGCAAGGATTGTTGTGGGGACAAGCAACACGCATTGTTTACTTTGGGTTACGCATTTGAAGGCAGCCCGAAGTGCGACCTCGGTCTTACCGAATCCCACATCCCCGCATAACAGACGATCCATGGGCACCGTGCGCTCCATATCGGATTTAATCTCCTCAACGCATCGAAGCTGGTCGTCGGTTTCCTCATACTCAAATCGGCGTTCAAAATCATACTGCCATTCGCCGTCCGGCTCGAAGGCAAACCCCGGGGAGGACATACGCTGCGCATAAAGCTGTATGAGCTGCCGGGCAATATCCTTGACCGCTGTGCGAACCCGGGCTTTGGTTTTTTGCCATTCCTGCCCGCCGAGACGGTGCAGCCGCACCCTCACATCATCCTTGGTGCCGATGTATTTTGAAACAAGGTCAAGCTGGGTTACCGGCACATAAAGGGTGTCGCCTTTATCGTATTCAATTTTTATATAATCCTTGATAACACCCTGAACTTCAAGGGGATGTATGCCTTGATAAAGCCCGATACCATGCGCCGCATGTACAATATAATCCCCCGGTGTAAGCTCGGTTAGATTATGGATTTCGGCCGCCTTATCATGCCTTCTCCGGCGCACCTTTCTCCTTTCGCTCCCGATACGCCCATGGGTTATAACGGCAAACCCCGCTTCGGGGTATTCCATCCCGGCAGACAGCCCGCCCTGGAGAACCAGAACGCGGTTTTTCACGGGTGCTTGGGGTGAGGGCGCATATAAAGCGGGAATTCCCCTCTTGACAAGATCATCGGCAAGCATTTTGGCATTTTTTACTTCGCTGCCTGCCAAAACTATGCAGGCCATGTTACGGTTCATATAATTTTTCAGGTCATCCGCCAACAAATCAAGCCCGCCCGACCATGCCGGAAGCTGCCTTGCATTGATATTATAAAGCGATTTAAGATATATGTCCTGACCGGTGCGGGCAAAGGTGTCAAGCAGAATCCCCCCGCGCTTTTCAAGCTCCGACTGAACACCGACAGAATCCAGCATAAATTCGGTTAATCCCCGACAAAGCTGTCCTTCGGCGAGAAGCGCCTTTATATCTTCTTCAAGCTGCCATACTGCGGTGCGAAGGCGTTCACGAACACGAGCGGTCTCGGACACAAAAAGCATCACATCGGCGGAGTTGTTATAACCGGTATAATCAAATAGGGTGGCCGGCTTTTTATATATCAACCCGATATATTTATCAAACGAGGCCGGACGACCGCCCCCCCGCAGGCGAGATGCATCTGCCAGCAACAGCTCCCGCGCCGCAGACGCGCTTTTACCCTTTAACTCGGAAGCCAGTACCTCAATATCGTCGGCAAGCCGTTCTTGATTGTCAGGCATGACCTCGGCGGCAGGAGTGACCGAAACAATTTTAAGCGGTTGGGTGCGGCGTTGTGTAATGATATCGTAATACCCGATGGTATCAACGGTATCCCCCCAAAGCTCGACACGAACGGGAGAAGGACAGGCTGCCGGAAAAATATCGAAAATACCTCCGCGAACGGCAAACTGACCCGCCCCCTCTATTTGGTCGCACCGTTCATATCCGGCGGCAACAAGTGCGGCGGGAAGGCTTTTTACAGGAAGAGGCAATCCCTCACGAAGGGTGATGGTTCGAGAACGCAGCACATCGGGCGGCAGGGTGAATTGGGCTGCCGCATCGACCGCGGCAACGACAATATCATATTCCCCCGACATTATTTTAGAAAGAGCACCCAGCCGCTGCTGCTCAAACTCGCGGGAGACCGATTCAACGCTCCGGAGCGACAAATCACGAGCGGGGAAAAATACCGCCCTCATACCCAAAGCAGCCGCATCCTCACACACTTTTGCGGCTTCTCCCTCATCCGCTGTCAACAGCACTGCCCGCCTGCCGAGGGCGGCAGACAGGGCAGAGATAAAATGAATCTTATGAATATGTCCCAGACCGGTGACAGAAGCAGGAAGCCGCCCTGCGCCTATATCAGCACAAAGCGACTGAAAAGCGGCAAGACCGGTCAGACCTTTGTTTAAAACATTCATTGCGTCAAATTCCTTTGTGTCATTTTGAATACCTGTTCATCGCCTCGTCAATATTGCCCTGTACAATCATACAGACGGCAGCTGCAGCCGTTTCGGCAGCCTCCAACAGCAGGGCAGCTTCTTGCTTTGTGAAGCGGGACAGCACCCATGCCGAAAGCTCATAGTCGGGATGTGGCTTTTCACCTATACCGATTTTAACGCGCGGGAACTCATCGCTGCCCGAAAGGGTAATGATGCTTTGCATTCCCTTTTGGCCGCCGTCGCTTCCCTTGCGCCTTATGCGAACGGCTCCGACCGGTAAAGAAATGTCATCGAAAATAACCAGAACCTGTTCAGGCTTTAGCTTGTAAAACCGCATGGCTTCACATACCGCTTCACCGCTGGCATTCATAAAGGTTTGGGGCTGCATTAACAAAACTCGACTGTCGCCGATCTTTCCATCGCCGCAAAGCGATTTGAATTTAACCCGATTGACCTTGACACCCAGATTTTGAGCAAGCGTTTCTAACACGACAAAACCGGAGTTGTGACGCGTCCCCTCATATTTTTTCCCCGGATTTCCAAGCCCGACGACCAAAAAATCCACAGGCGAATATTTAGGATTGCGAAAAAACATTTACAGTATCCCCTTAAGAAAAAAATAAAGCTTCACTTAAACATAATTGAAACCGGTTTATCCTCATAAATCCGCTCGATTGCCTCTGAGAAAACAGAAGCAATGGGCAGAACCTCTATTTTGTCAATCTGTTTCTCGGGCGGCAGCTCGATGGTATCGAGAATTACCACCTTATCAATCACGCTGCTTTTAATCCGTTCGATTGCAGGGCCGGACAGTACACCGTGTGTCGCCGCCGCCATAACAGACAGGGCTCCGCATTTTTCGGCTATTGCCGCCGCCGCATTGCATAATGTTCCGGAGGTATCAATCATATCATCCAGCAGTATTACATTTTTGCCGCGCACATCCCCGATAATATTCATAACCTCGCTGACATTTGCGCGTTGCCGCCTTTTATCCACAATTGCGATGGTGCAATCCAGACGGGCGGCAAAATTCCGTGCGCGGGTAACCGATCCCAGGTCGGGGGATACGATCACATAATTATCATGATCTTTTCCGATAATATCACGAAAATAGTTTGCCAAAATCGGTGAGCCTACCAAATGGTCAACCGGAATATTAAAAAAGCCCTGAATTTGTGGGGCATGCAAATCCATGGTGAGAACCCTGTTTGCGCCCGATGTGGTGATAAGGTCGGCAACCAGCTTGGCTGAAATCGGATCCCGCGCCTTGGCCTTTCGATCCTGTCTGGCATAACCGAAATACGGTATAACAGCCGTAATACGGGCGGCTGATGCGCGCTTGAACGCATCAATCATGATAAGCAGCTCCATCAGATTATTATTGACCGGGGCGCAGGTGGACTGAACCACAAAAACATCCGAACCGCGAACCGATTCGTTTATCGAAACCGAAATTTCTCCGTCACTGAAGGTTTTCACCTCGGAACGCCCAAGCGGAAGACCCAGCTTTTCTGAAATATGTACCGCAAGACGGGGATGAGAATTTGCCGAGAAAATTTTAATGTCCTTGCCGTGATAATTCATTTTGTTTTTGCCCCCTCCGTGCATTTTATAGTAAATTCTCCAACAATATATAAAAATAAATTTACTGTATAAATAACATTATGGCAAAACCGCCCTCTTTTTTCAATAGCTTTTGCAAATAAATAACAGAGAGCAAGATATTTTTATCATAATATTTGTATAAAGGGAAAATTTATTAGATATCGAAAACTTTATATGGAAATATGCTTACCGATTTGGTATAATACATATTGCTGCCGAAATGCAATAATAACATGAAATCACAAACAACGGGTTGCGGCAGTGAAATATAGGAGGTAGATTAGATGAGTCACAAATATGTGTATCTTTTCAGCGAGGGCAAAGGCAGTATGCGTGAGCTCCTCGGTGGTAAGGGTGCCAATTTAGCCGAAATGACCAATCTGGGTATGCCGGTTCCTTCGGGTTTTATAGTATCGACCGAGGCCTGCACTCAGTATTATGAGGATGCGCGTACAATTAATGCAGACATAGAAGCACAAATATATGAAGCGCTTGGCAAATTGGAGCAGAAATCCGGTAAAAAGTTCGGCGATCCGGTTAATCCGTTGTTGGTTTCGGTGCGTTCGGGTGCACGTGCTTCGATGCCCGGCATGATGGATACCATTCTCAACCTCGGGCTGAATGATGTCGTGGTTGAAGGGCTTGCTAAAAAAACGGGCAATCCCCGTTTTGCTTATGATTCCTACCGCCGCTTTGTTCAGATGTTTTCGGATGTTGTCATGGAGCTTTCAAAAAAAGAATTTGAGAAAATAATCGATGAGATGAAGGAAGCTCGCGGCATCCAGCTGGACACCGATTTTACCGCGGACGACATGAAGGAAATGACCGCCAAATTTAAAGCGTTCTATAAAGAGCAGAAGGGGGTAGAATTCCCCTCCGAGCCAAAGGTTCAGCTCATGGAAGCGATCAAGGCTGTTTTCCGTTCATGGGACAACCCCCGCGCCAACTACTACCGCCGCATGAACGATATCCCGTACAACTGGGGCACCGCCGTCAATGTTCAGATGATGGTGTTCGGCAACACAGGTGATAATTCCGGTACCGGCGTTGCCTTTACCCGTAATGCCGCTACAGGTGAAAATAAGCTGTTCGGCGAATTTTTAATCAACGCTCAGGGCGAAGATGTTGTCGCAGGTATACGCACGCCTTCCCCGATATCCGAACTGAATGAGATTATGCCGGATGTTTATAAGCAGTTTGTCGAGTTGTCTGAGCGGCTTGAAAATCATTATCGCGATATGCAGGATATGGAGTTCACCATTGAAGATGGCAAGCTCTATATGCTTCAAACCCGCAACGGCAAGCGCACGGCCGCCGCTGCATTAAAGATTGCGGTCGACCTTGTTGACGAGAAGATGATCACCGAGCAAGAGGCTGTCATGCGGGTAGAGCCCAAGCAGCTTGATTCGCTGCTGCATCCCCAGTTTGACACAGCTGCTCTCAAAAAGGCGGAGGTTATAGGCAAAGGCTTGGCAGCCTCCCCGGGAGCTGCTTTCGGTCGGGTGGTGTTTAACGCCGCCGATGCAAGAGCTTGGTCGGATAGAGGAGAAAAGGTTATTCTTACCCGTCTTGAAACCTCTCCCGAGGATATTGAGGGAATGGATGTTTCTCAGGGTATTCTTACGGTTCGCGGCGGCATGACCTCTCACGCAGCGGTTGTTGCGCGCGGAATGGGCACCTGCTGCGTATCCGGCTGCGGCGATATAAAGATTGACGAAGAAAATAAATGCTTCACCCTCGGCGGCAAAACCATCAAAGAGGGGGATTATATCTCTCTTGACGGCTCAACCGGCAACATTTATGCTCAGGCAATCCCCACGGTTGAGGCTTCAATATCGGGAGACTTCAGCCGCTTCATGGCTTGGGCTGATGCCGCCCGCGCCATGAAGGTTCGCGCCAACGCCGACACCCCCCGCGATGCCGCTCAGGCGGTTAAGTTTGGGGCAGAAGGTATCGGGCTTTGCCGCACCGAGCATATGTTTTTTGAAGGTGAACGCATCAAGGCCATGCGCGAAATGATAGTTGCTAAGGATGTCGAATCTCGCAAAAAGGCTCTTGCCAAGATACTGCCCTATCAGCAGAGCGACTTTGAGGCAATGTATGAGGTGCTGGAGGACCGTCCCATGACCATCCGTTTCCTCGATCCTCCGCTGCATGAGTTCCTGCCCACCAAGGATGAGGAGATCGCAGAGATTTCAAAAGAGCTGAACATCACCGTGGCAGAGCTAAAGGCTGTTATTTCATCGCTGCATGAGTTTAACCCCATGATGGGGCATCGCGGCTGCCGTCTCACCGTTTCCTATCCCGAAATTGCCGAGATGCAGACAACCGCGGTTATCAATGCCGCAATCAATGTCAGCAGAAAGCATCCCGAATTTAATATAGTCCCCGAAATCATGATTCCGCTGGTTGGGGAAGTAAAGGAACTTAAATTCGTCAAGAATACCGTTACCGCAACGGCCGATAAGCTGATTGCCGAGGCGGGCATAGAACTGAAGTATCTTGTCGGAACCATGATCGAGATACCGCGCGCTGCCGTTACGGCGGATCAGATTGCAACCGAAGCCGAGTTCTTCTCCTTCGGCACCAACGACCTCACCCAGATGACCTTTGGGTTCAGCCGTGATGATGCAGGCAATTTCCTTGATGCATATTATGACAATAACATTTACGAATCAGACCCGTTTGCCCGTCTTGATCAGACAGGCGTAGGCGTTCTCGTAAAGATGGCTGTGGAAAAAGGCAAAGCCACCCGCCCGAATATAAAACTGGGCATCTGCGGAGAACACGGCGGCGACCCCTCATCGGTTGAGTTCTGCCACAATACCGGACTTAACTATGTCTCCTGCTCCCCCTACCGCGTACCGATAGCCCGCCTGGCTGCAGCACAGGCTGCTATACGTAGTAGGGAGGACTAATCTCTACTTCGAGTTCACGGTGGACTACGAAGCCGCTAAAGCCTTTCGTAAAGCCAACGGAGACTATCCCTAAAAGTTTCAATGGACGGATTTAACAGTAGAGGTTTATATCTAAAAATGGTAGGCGTATCGTCAAAAAACGATACGCCTATTTTTTAATTCTTAAAAAACAAATACCTTAGTTAACGGTTGGTAATAGAATCCGCACTATAACAAGCTTGTTTTATAAATTAGGCAATTATGTTTAAAACCTCGCTGTAATATTTATGCGTTTTTCGACGGGCATAGGCCACTTATAGTCCATTACCATAAAGCTTAGTAATATAAATTATTGAAATGTTTCGAATTTGAGAAAAACTAAAATATTACCGTCTTTTTGTAAAGAACTCGCTTGATACATGATTTTTAGTCACCAACCGATTATTGAGATTATTGTCTTAAAAATGTAAACGTTGACAAAAAAATATTTTTGTGTTATATTTATACACATATGGTAATATAATTGTAAAGGAATGTTCAGAATGAAAAAACGTTATTTAGCATACCTACTTTCCTTTGCGGTAATACTCAGTCTGTTTTCATTTTCATATGCATCTGCAGAACCGTCCCAAAATGCAGGAAGCCAAACGCTGTCAGAAG
>JAQUHC010000087.1 GCA_028683785.1 Oscillospiraceae bacterium | reverse complement strand
ATTTGCTATAATCCTGTTGTGTTATTAATGTTTTCATCGACATAATTATACCAAAAAAGCCAGAGAAATGTAACTGTTTCCCTGGCCTTTTTTGTTGTTTTTCGGGGCTGATTTATGCGTCAGCCCCTTCAACTGAAATTCCCCTATAAGGCTACCTGTTATTCTTCTACGTTCTAAAATCCGTTCCTCATCATTGCTTCTGACCACCACTCAAAAACAGATCCAATTGCTTGTAGAGGACAGCCGTGACATACCAAAATTGTCCTTAATAAAGAGGACTGATAATGCGAGTGAGTATGAACAGTAATGGGGTATTGCACGAAAAAGATATACTGGCTGAACTCTCGCTCACTCTGATTTATATGGTGCTAAATCCGGACGGTACCCAGTCTGGGGGTCCCCATTTTTCGCCCAATCTGCCGGTTAGTACTAATTTGACTACTGTAGATTAAATATAATTTTTTGGGGGTATGTTTCCAATATCACTTCATAAGGCAAATTACCAACATCAATCCAATCGTTGTGAAGCATCATGGAAGAGGCGATCTTATATGGCAAAATAACTATTTGACTTTCGCCTGTAGCAACTTGACACGATAACGAAGCGTCCGGGCTATTGATGCTTTGGAATAAGAATTGGTCGATACCGTTAGACCATGTCCCTGAAACAGCGCTAGCGGTATAAAGGGGGACAACGATATCTTCATTGGACTCATTCGTAACGGTCACGGTAACCAACAGTATTTTTAGCTGATCTTCCGGCGCAGGTGCATTTACAGGGTCCTTATCCGTCATAAATTCAGGATATATCTCCCGGATATCGGCCGGAGTTGCGAGCTTCCACTGGTTTATGGTTACAAGACCACCCCGATAACTTAGCGAATCACCCATTTCGCAAGAGATTTTCACCGCCTTGGGAAATTTCTGATTCAACTGATAATAGCGATAGCCATAGGCGAACAGGAGTAGGATTACTACGCCGATTACCAAGCCATATTTCAGAAGTTTTTTCATGCGGTTTCATCCGCCTTTTCCATTCGATATTGATTCACAACGCGTCCGTCCTTCATTTCGATCACTTCATCCGATAGGAACTCCAATTCTTCCTTGTCGTGACAAGCTAACAGAATGAGGGCTCCTCGTTTGCGTTCGTTATAAAGAATATTCTTAATCAACTTCACGCCATCCTCGTCCAGCGCATTGATCGGTTCATCCAAGATGATGATATCCGGTATTTCGGCAATAGCAGCAGCGATTCCAAGCCGCTGTTTCATGCCAAGCGAATATTTACGAAACTTGCGGCGATCATCAGGGACTAATCCCACCGCCGATAAAGTATCCCGCAGCTGCTGCCTCGAAACCTTTCGCTGGATATCGGCTAGCATCTGCAAATTTTTGAACCCCGTGTATCCATCAATAAACGCTGGATTTTCAATCAGCGCACCGATGCTACGCGGAAAAGAGATGGTTTTTCCCAGTATTTCGCCATCAATAGAAACCATTCCCCGCGTGGGCCGGATCAGACCACAAACACAACGCATAAGCATGGTTTTCCCACAGCCGTTCGGCCCCTTCAATCCATAGATGTGCCCTCCTTCCAGACGAAGCGAGATACTTTCCAAGACAACAGTGCCATGAATAGATTTGGTTAAATCATTAATTTCAATAAACATACAGTGTCCTCACAATTACAGAATATCGTACCGACTAAACCGCCATCCTCCTAGGATAAATGCGGCTATTATGAGAATGGCATCTATGATAAGGGATGGCAGAAAATCAATCTCATGGGGAGTTATAAATGCATATCGCCATATCATGGCCTGGTTGCCGATCAACAGCGGGTTGCTAAAAAAAGCCGACGATACCAGTATAGCTACTGCGATGATGAGGGTAATCATTGGTCCAACACAAAATTGCAGAACCAGTTGGATCATTCCTAACGTCAGTGAGGCTAGAACCGGCAGAATAAAAATACCCAGCAGCCATGATGCCGTATATCCATCCATGGGGATCTGAAACGCGGAGAGAATATCGTTATGGACATTCAAATCTGCTTGTCCGCCGTTAAGCCAAACACAGAGTAAAAGAGTTACGGCACCGATCAAGTAATAGCCAATCGTGCTCATGCCAACCCACAAACATTTTCCAATCCACCATTTCCAGCGGCTTTGGCAGCGAAGCAAGACCTGATGCCCATGTCCCGAGATATTGGTATAGGGCCAAAAACTGACCAAATAAGAAAAATATACTTGAAGCAAAAGCCAAAAACCCGGGATAACAAATTTACTGTTCTCGGATGGCGTATAGACTTCCATGCCGCGAAACGTATAAATCCAGATATCAGCAAAGGAAAGGCCAGAACTGTTCCCGGAGCTTAACAACACCGCTGTTTTTTTAATAAATGTGATATTGGCCAGAAGAAATATAAAGCCGATCCCTAAAAATACCGGAAACCTTTTCATAATTCCCTGCCAAAAATCATAGCGCACGGAATATATGATGGACGATATGTTGCTTTTTACCGTTGCTTTAGAATGTATCATCCGCTTTTCCTTTCGCTACAAAGAAGCCCCCCGTCATTAGCAGGAGCAGGACAGCTTCACCGAGAATAATGGGAAATGAAATATACGCCTCCGGCTGACTCGGTCGTAAAAACACGGAAGGACTCATCCGGTCTATGTTGAGCAAATTCGTGATGGCATGTATAAAAACATAGAACACAAATGGGAACAACAACACGACATAGCGATTACCAGAAAAAAAGGATACCGACAATGAAATAGACGCCCAAAGCCCGCTGAAAATAAAGATTAGAAGCAAATAAAGCCCTATATAAACATAAGGGTGCGCGTAATACAGCGAACTCCACATGCTGTGGGCATATATGGCGTGGGTATGGGTGCTCACTTCAGGCAGAACAGAGGGCAGAATCAATGCGCTCATCCCCAAATTGATAATCAGAGGAATCACAACAACGACGTCTCCGGACAAAAATACGGCGATAAACTTGGCGACATAATACTGAACCTTATTCTGACGTATAAGTATGTGGCGAATATATCCGGTCTTTCTGTCCTGAAAATACGAGTCCCCATAGGGAAGCGACGCCAGTAAGGGAATCACCAGAAAAAACAGATAGCTTGGCAAGCCTGTCCGTTCAGCGCCAATCCATTTGTTAAAAACGCTTAACGGGAACAGACCTGGCTTTCCCGCATAGGTATGCACATCGTTAACAAACTCGGTTAACGGTATCACATATTGTATAACTTGCCAAAATGCAATAACAGTACCGATGGCAATAGCAATAAAGAAGGGTATACCAGTAAAGGCTCTGCGCAATTCATTTTTAAATATTTGTTTCATAAATACTCACGACATAATTATTTTTATATATCTTTCATTATGCAGGTGTAAGCTTCCATCCTCTATCCAAACTAAAAAATCATGATTTTTTAGTTCGTTCTCATTAAAAACATAACCGAACACAAAAGATTGGGCTTTTTGAGAAGGAAGTACCTTTTTAAAAAAATCAGAATCCTTATTTGCATCAGTGCCTTGATCGCAGAACCTGAGCTCTGACCAACTCAACGTATTATTTTGTTTGTCAATGACACGCAATTGGCAACTGTTCAGATAATATTCCTGTGAAGTAGTCAATAGATTCTCTACTTCCATCGTTACGAATACATAAATATTGTGATCTTTTAAACGGCCGCTGCCGTCAATCTTCTCGTTCCAAAGCATAAAATGATTGGTGGGATAAGGGGCTAATTCTTTTGAAATTTTAATATTCACGACAGAGAATTTTATCTGCTCAACCGTAATTGCCGAACCGGTGCTTGTATTCCCCGATTGCGCAGGAGCGGGATTGGTTGTATTGATAGTCGCAGTTTTTGGTGATGTAGTATTGACTTGCTTAGTAGAATCTATTCTGGTTGAGGAGGTTCTTATGGTTGTAGTAGTGGGAGTTGCGTGAAATACCGGCATGTCTGAGTTTTCAGCGATAGTCGGCTGCGTTACTGTAAAGGAATCACCAGATGTATCATCGTCTGGTTGAGATGGCACTTTTAGGTTCAACAAGCCGTTCGCCCTTGTAAAAAAAAGGATAGCCGCAATTGACACAAGCATAGCACCCAAAATCCCATACATTATAAATTGTTTCTTCATCTAGTCATCTGCCTTTATCTGCTATAATTATCAGAGCACATTATTGTTAACAATAATGTTTTGCAGTTGTATCCTTAAGGATACAACTGCAAAACAACTGATGTTTAGATGCTGTCAGGGCTCCAGAATCCTTTTGCAGGGGTAGTATGATTACTGGTTGTTGCAACTCCGACAATGGAGGCATACCGCCAACCATCTTCATATACCCAACTTAACATATATGTTGAACTGTTAGCAGTGAAGGCGTAGACATGGCCACGGGATTTATCCTGATAGTTTCCTGTTTTGATGTTAACTCCATAAACTCTTGCGTTGTAATTTGGACCAGATGTGCAGGCCATCATAGCAGACGAGGTATCCGTTTTAGCCCGAACAGGCGTTGCATCGTTCCATGTGCTGTCCGGTCCATATTGCCAGTTGTAAGTGAAATTGGTGTTAGCATGATTGTTCGCGCTAACAGACATGATCCCGATAGAGCCAACAATCATCACGATCATACTGACAACAAAAATGCGGGAACCGATTCTTTTTTCTTTCGACATTTTGAGACTCCTTTCTTTTGGTAACATGTATGAACTTGTATGGCTTTTGAAAAATTTTCATAAGTTCAATTGGTACCGGGCCCTGTACCGCATGACCTCATTGAATATATTTGCTTAAAATGCTTGGATAGATAACATGTTAATAAGCAATAGGAAAAACGAACCGATACAAAAGGTCACTACATCACTGCTTTTCTGCCTTCCATTATTCTCCTCAGATATATAATGCTGTATATTACTGATAATGTCAAGTAGTATATCCATAATTTGTTTATATGTTTTAATAATCCGTAAATCATCTTTTAAATATAGACTTATTGACTCTTCTTTGTCAACAAAGTAATTATGAGGATTCATTTCTTTCCCCAAAACAGAGAACAAAATACACCCCCAAGAATAAAATAGTTATAAAGCAAAGCTTTATGACTACTGATTTCATGAGCACAGGAGGGTCACAGGTGAGAACACTACGGATTGGAATGTCCGGAACCGATGTTATGGAAATACAAGCCATGTTGAAAAAGCTGGGATTTTATAATGCCGCTCCGGACGGAATTTTCGGGCCGCAGACACAGCGGGCGGTAATTGAATTTCAAAGAAGATACGGTCTTACGCCCGATGGAATTATTGGTGTAAATACATATAATGCCATGCGTCGTTACCTTTTGGGTTATGATACCTACACCATTGTATGCGGGGATACGCTGTACGCTATCGCAAACAGGTATGGAACCGCTCCCGACCTGATACTCACGGCAAATCCCGGAATATTTCCAAACAGCCTGCGGGTTGCACAGCGGATCATCGTACCATACGGATTTGATGTTGTTGATACAAACATTGACTATACATATGAAATAATGGAGCGGGATATCGAGGGGCTTAAGGCACGATATCCATTCCTTGAGGTGGGTATTTCGGGAGCAAGCGCACTCGGCAGAAACCTATATTATATTCGCATCGGAACAGGCGCCAATCAGGTGTTTTATAACGGCGCACATCATTCATTAGAATGGATTACAGTACCTGTATTGATGAAATTTATTGAGGAATTTTCCCGTTCTTATGCCCAGGGACAGAGCCTTGGCGGATATGACACACAAGATATATGGAACTACAGCAGTATATACATAGTACCTATGGTAAACCCCGACGGAATAGAGCTTGTATTAAACGGTTTACAGCCGAATAATCCCAATTATCAAGAGCTTATCCGATGGAACAACGGCAGCACCGACTTTTCAACCAACTGGCAATCAAACAACCGCGGGGTTGATTTAAACCACAATTACAACGCTGGTTGGGAACAATCCAAGGAGGCCGAAGCCGCTTTGGGAATAACCGGACCCGGTCCGACCAGATATTCCGGCCTCGCTCCCGAATCCGAACCCGAGGTGCAGGCGATGGTTGAATTCACAAGAAGTCATAACTTCCGGCTTGTGCTTGCATATCACAGTCAAGGAGAGGTTATTTTCTGGAATTTTCAAAATCTCGCGCCCCCCGAAGCATTGAGAATAGGCAACATGCTCTCCGGTGTAAGCGGCTATCGGTTGGAGGAATTGACAGGCATTGCAGCTTATGCCGGATATAAGGACTGGTTTATTAAAGAATATCGCCGTCCGGGTTACACCATTGAGGTCGGTCTGGGGGTAAATCCGCTGCCGATTTCACAATTTGACGGAATTTATGCCGATAACCTTCCCATCCTGCTGCTTTCTTCGGTGGTTTGATTTTTTTAGTATTTCTCCATCATTCCGGCAAATATCTCGGCAAGCTCCGGGTCAAACAAAGCCCCGGCGTTTTCTCTTATGGTTTGTATGGCCTGCTCCTTGCTCATAGCAGTCAGATTATCGGAATCGTGCGTCATACGGTCATAACCTTCGACAATGGCAATTATTCTTGCAAGCTTGGGGATTTCTTCCCCCTGTAGGCCTTTTGGATAACCCGAGCCGTTCCACCTTTCGTGGTGCGCCAACACAGATTCGGCAAGGTCCAAGGTGTTGTCAAAAGAATTTAAAATTCTGTATCCGATAATCGAGTGCCTTTTTACCTCATTCCATTCCTTGTTTGTCAGAAGATGGTTTTTATTCATCAATTCCTTATCCAGCACAATTTTGCCGATATCATGAAGATACCCAGCTTCCCTGAGCTTTCTTATCACATCCTCCGGCAGGTTAAGCTCTTTACCCAACCTCTGGCATAATTCGCTTACACGCAACGAATGCTCCTTTTCCCTTGTGCTGTTCTCATGCAGATATTTTATAATACCATCTATTGCGGTATCGCGGATATCATCCCGCTCCAGTGTCTTTGCCGAATACATGGCATCCTCGGCATTTTCAAAGGTTATATGAATACTATCTTCTTTTTTCAGCTTGGTGGCACAGCCCATAGAAATTCTGCCCTTAATTGCCTTGATATTTTCCTTGGAAACCTCACTTTTAATTTTGGAAATGAGCTTCTTCGCCTCTGCTTTATCGGTGTTGGGCAGCAAGATTACAAACTCGTCTCCGCCCCAGCGGGATATGATATCCTCCGGGCGGGCTACCCTGCGCAGAACCTCCGCAACCTTTATCAGCAGAGTATCGCCGAAGGCATGTCCGAATATGTCATTTACAAGCTTTAAGCCGTTTACATCACCGATTATAATTGATGTCGGCAGATGCTTTTCGCTCTCTATTTCATGAAATTTCTCTTCAAAGTACCTGCGATTATAAAGACCTGTAAGCGAATCGTGGAAACTCAGATATTCATCCCTGTCTCTTTGGTGCTTCTTGTCGGTAACATCTCTGAAAACCAAAACAACACCAATGGTGTTATCCGATTCATCGATGATTGGTGCCACACTGTACTCGATGTAGTATTTAAACTCATCCGTGGTTTGCAACAATGCATACTTATTTACAGCCAGCACAATGCCGGTGTTAAACACATCCTCAATCGGGTCAATGCTCTCCTCGGTATCTTCCTGATATAGAGTAAGTATTTCCTTATAATTTTTATCGGTCGCATCCTTGCTTAGCCACCCTGTAAGCCTTTCGGCGGCTTTATTAAGCATTTCCACCTTGCCGTTACGGTCAATAACGACAACGCCGTCACCGATTGAAATCAAGGTTTGAAGATAGATCTCCTGTTGCTTAATATGCTCTCGTTCGTCGGTAATATCTTTTACATATGCCCCAACCCCGGTTTGACCTGCAATAGTTCTGACAGGAAATTTTGTAATCTTATACACCCTGTTTTCCCACTCAAATTCATCAAAAACACTTGTTTTACTTTCAAGCACCTTGAAGTCGGAGCGCCTTACCAACTCTGCAAACTTATGATTACTCAGCACATAATCATTAAAACCGATAACTTTATCTTCTTTGGTATTATAAAATTCCTCAAAGGCTTTGTTTACAAAAACATATTCTAAATTAACATCCTTAAGATAAATAATGCTATCCTCGGCATCGATGAAGGTCTTGTGTAACGAAAATAAACCCTCTATTTGTTTGTGACGAATTTTAAGCCTTTTATAACTGCGGTATAACATTGCAATAACCAGGCTTAAAGCAATAATTGATACTATCAGCAACAAAATAAATGCAAGCATCAATCTACTGTATTTATCTGAAATTATCCCGACCGAGTCTTTTCTTTCGCTTGCTAAAAATAATAAATTATAAACCCCCAAACCAACCCAGTCCCCCTTTCCCAGTCCTTATCCTTTTAATCAATTAGTAATGTACATTCCATAATATGTTATTTAAATATTATGTTATATGATTTAAAGAATAAAATCAACAATTAAATGTAAATCTTGATAATAAACGAAATAACAAATGGGAAAACTATAACGAAAATACCCGACAGAATTATCTCAAATGAAAGGAAACCAAATATTTATGTCATATGTTGATCCGAAAATTCGTGATAAATTTGAATCGCTTTCCGTGGATTTGAAGAATGCTATTCTCGAGCGGGATGTGCAGCTGCACTCGCTTCAGGACTTAATCAAGGTTTTGGAAGAAATCGTGGCAGAGGGCTAAGCACCCTCTGCCATTTCCTTGTCAGGTAAAAATCTTATTCTAATGAATTAATTATTGCTTGTGCCGCGGTGAAGCCGGATGCCCATGCCCATTGCAGATTGAAGCCGCCGCAATCCCCGTCGATATCCAGCACCTCACCCGCAGCATACAGCCCGGGAATTAAGCGGGATTCCATCGTCTCGGAATTAAACTCCTCGGTTGCAATACCTCCCGCTGTAACCTGAGCACCCTTCATCCCGCGGGTACCCGTGACCTCTATCTCCCACCGATTAATGAATTTTGCGATTATCAGCAGATCCGATTTGCTTAATGTATTTACCGATTTATTTATATCATAATCGGCGGCACGCATTATTGTCTGTCCCAGTCGTTTTTGAAGCAATCCG
>JAQUHC010000086.1 GCA_028683785.1 Oscillospiraceae bacterium | reverse complement strand
CTTTGTTCACCGCAGCAGGATTTGGCAGCGTAATTGCCGAGCGCGCCTGTATATCCGGGGCTGAGGGCGGATGTCAAGCGGAATGTGGAGCTGCCGCTGCGATGGCAGCAGCAGCGGTAGAACTGCTGGGAGGTACGCCTCAAATGTGCGCCGACGCCTGCGCATTGAGCTTGAAGTTTGCTATAGTAAATAAAAGTCATTTAACTTCTAAGGCAGTAAACATTGAGCTGAAAAGCATAAAAAACATTGGCCTTCTTAACAAAAACAACGGAAATGTGGAGAATCTTGGATCATCCGGTTCTCTTTCTCTTAACCTTCAGGCTGGTGACGGAACGCTCTATGTACTTGATTAAAATGAAGTCAACATTAAAAAGCAAAATAGCAAAGGAGGATAGATGCGCCAAAGAACGCGCATCTGAATTTGATATGAAAACAAAATGCCTAAACGAAACAAAAAAGCCTGCTATTCAGGAAAATACGGTGGCTGCTGAAAATCAGGTGTCGGATCATATCTATTATTTGGGACAGGGCGGCCCGCGCGTTCTGATTGTTGGGAACTCTATCACGCTCCACGGACCGAATGCCAATATCGGCTGGACAGGCTGCTGGGGGATGGCCGCCTCAGCGCGGGAGAAAGATTATGTACACCTGCTGTTTGATAAGACTCGTGAGCTTTGTGGAGGTGCCACATTTTGTGTGGTTCACGCAGGGATTTGGGAGAGAGCATTCTGGGATTCAAAAGCTCTAAATCCATTAGAAGCTGTGAAGGATTTCCGACCGGATTTCTTGATTTTTCGGCTGGGTGAAAATATTGTTCCGGAAACATGCGAACAGTATTCTTTATTTGACGGAGTTTCGAGGCTTTTAGAATTTTTAACGATTCCCGGTGAGACAAAATCGATTTTAACTACTTGCTTCTGGAAAAACCCAAAAACTGATGCCGAAATACATAAGTCTGCAAAGAAATTCGGCGCTTTGGTTGAGTTGGGTGATTTGGGAGATGAGACTGCCATGAAAGCCTCCGGTTTATTCAAACATACAGGTGTTGCAGCCCATCCCGGTGATTTAGGGATGCGGAATATAGCCGAGCGCATATGGCAAGTTCTTTCATTATATCTGATACTAAATCCATTTTAAAACATTCCAGAATAGAGCGATGCGTTCCTAATACTAATTTAAATTAAATTAGTATAGGAAGAACGCGCCATGAGCGATAATTATGGAATAGTTATAGTTGGATTTAGTATTAGACAATGTTTTTGGACATATCTAAAATAGCGTTATTTTGGCTTTCATATTGGGGTAAACCGATAGAATAGGACTCATTATGATGAATGCAAAAACGAAGACGGCGAGCTGAAATTTGAGGGGATACACGCCGACTTAAGGAAACCGAAGTAAGGAATAATCATACGCAGAAGCCCCAATACGATTACGGTTAACGCTCGTTACCAGCGGATATTCCAACGGGTACTGTACTGACCTCGTGGAAAATCACTGTCGGGTTTCACGTCTTTTTGAATCAAATCTCCTGCGCGTTTTTGCAGCTCATTGAAAAACAAATCCCCGTCAACGGGCAAATGCACCCAATCATCTGTCCATGCAGAAAGATAGGCCGCATTGGAAAGAGTTAATTCATGTATTCCGTCATAGCCGGGGGCGATCAACTCTTCACCGTGTAGAATAGCATTCGTGAAATTCTGCAAAATCCCGGCATGCGCCGTTTCTGCTTGTTGGGGGAGGAACTCCTGATAGGTATATTTCGGCTCGCTGAATCCAGTTGTATCGGTAAAGCAAAACTCACGCTCGGATTCTTCCAGCTCCCAGAATCGCAGTTTTCCGTCCTCGACAACAATTTTGCCGTGATCGCCGGTAATTTCAAGCCGGTTGGTTCCGGGGAATTCCCCGGTGCTTGTCAAAAACGTGGCGGTTGCTCCGTTTTCATACTCGGCATAGATGGCTGCTTCATCTTCCACTTCAATGTTGTGATATTTGCCTGTGTAACAGGAAGCACGAAGCCGGATGGGCATGCCAAAAATCCACTGCCACAAATCCAGATTATGCGGCGCCTGATTGATCAGCACACCGCCGCCTTCACCCGCCCAAGTAGCACGCCAGCCGCCCGAATCATAATAGGCCTGCGTGCGATACCAGTTGGTAATGACCCATACAAGCCGTTTTGTTTTCCCCAGCTGCCCGCTGCGCACCAGTTCTCGCGCTTTTTGAAACAGAGAGTGGGTTCGCTGGTTGAACATAATGCCGAAGACTTTTCCCGACTGACGGGCAGCTTCGTTCATCTGCTCAACTTGCTTTGTATATACACCCGCGGGTTTTTCCGTCAGAACATGTAGATCCTTTTCTAAGGAGGCAATGGCAATCGGTGAATGGAGATAATGTGGTACGGCAATCAACACGGCATCCACAAGCCCGCTGCCGATCAACTCTTCGTATGACGTAAAAAGAGCCACTTCCGGCGCCGACTTGCCTGCCTGAGCAAGCTTATTCTTATCGATATCACAAATAGCCACCAGTTCAAGGTTTTTGATACCGCCTGAGGCAATACAGCGGGCGTGCGCGCTGCCAATATTCCCGTATCCGATGATTCCAATTCGAACGCTTTCCATGACGAAATCAAGTCCTTTATTCTATTCACAGCCGATTAAGTAATCCGGGCGATTACTTGCCTGCATTATAGGAGCCGGAGGTATCGGAAACGATCTCGGCGATGCCTTCCTTACGGCGGGAGGTTTTCACGCGCTTCATCAACTCATTATAATACAACTCTTCATCAATCGGCAATAGGATTTCACGGTTCAGCCACGCGGAAAGATGCATAGCGTTGGACAAAGTCAAACCGTTGATTCCTTCCTCGCCGCCAGCGATCAAGGGCGTTCCATGAAGAATCGCTGCGGCAAAGGCGTTCAGCACACCCACATGCTGCTCCGATTTCCCGTCAGTTTCCACCTGTGTAAATTCCGCTTTGGGAGCCGCAAACGCGGATGTGTTGGTTTTGGAGAACTCCGGCTCGCTCTGCTCCAGCTTCCACAACAGAAGCTTACCATCCTCGCTGACCAGCTTTCCCTTTTCCAACGTAATTTCAAACCGGTTTGTACCCGGCGCATCTGCGGTCGATGTGATAAAAGTTCCTGTTGCGCCGTTCGCATATTCCACATATGCGGTGACATCGTCTTCAACCTCGATGTTATGCCACTTGCCGAAATGCAGATGTGCCTGCACTTTGACGGGCATCCCGCAGATCCACTGCCACAAATCCAGATTGTGGGGGCACTGGTTCAGAAGGACACCGCCGCCTTCCCCCGACCATGTCGCGCGCCAAGCACCCGAATCATAATATGCCTGCGGACGATACCAGTTGGTAATGATCCAGTTGGTGCGGCGTATCTGACCCAGCTCGCCGCCTTGCACCAGCTCGCGCATTTTGCGGTAGATATGATCGGTACGCTGATTAAACATCATGCCAAATACAACATTGGCGTTTTTCGCGGCTTCGTTCATTTCGCGTACCTGTTTGGTATAGACACCAGCCGGCTTTTCTACCATAACGTGCAGACCGCGGCGCATACAGGCCATGGCATATTTCGGGTGATCGTAATGCGGAACCGCTACCAGCGCGGCGTCAATCAAACCGCTGTCCAGCATGGCTTCGGCATTGTCGAATTGGGCAACCGTCTCCGGCATATGTTCTGCTGCCCATTGCAGGCGCGCGGGATTGATGTCGGCAACAGCGGTGATTTCAATTTCGGGGCATCTTCCTGCTAAAACATTGTTGATATGTCCGGTTCCCATATTACCGACCCCGATGATACCCAGACGTAATTGATTCATATTCTCACAGTCCCTTCGATTTCAGATTTTGATAGCTCGTTTTCAGACAGATAAACGGATCTTCCCCGTAACAATCATCCTGCTCCACCAGCAAATATTGTGTACCTGCCGCTTCACAAGCCTCCAGGATGGCGTCAAAATCCATATTGCCCTCATATACAGGTGCCATACGCTGCGCCCCGCCGGCATACGTCATATCCTTAAGGTGTACGCAGGGGACACGACCGGATAGTTTGCGGATCCACTGCGCCGGATTTCCGCCCCCGGCTTGTACCCAGAAAGTGTCAAGTGTAAAGCCAAGATCATCCGGAGAGAAATCAGCCGCCATTTTTTCAAGATACACTCTTTTCCCTTCACCGCAGCGGGCAAACTCCATATTGTGATTGTGATACATCAGCTTGCAGCCAAGCTCCGCCATCCGTTTCCCCGCGGGTTGATAGGTATCACGAAAGGAAATATAATCATCCATTCCGTTTCTTAGCCCGTTTTTCATACTGCCAATGCCAATGTATCGGCAATCAAACTGTTTATGCTCGGCAACCACCTGATCAGTTTCGTTTGCAATCCTGTCTACATTATAATGTGTTATTGCACAGGTTAGTCCAAAACGATCCAGCTGGCTTTTTAGCCACTCCGGTTCATAGCTGCAGGTACCCGATACCTGTACCACACGATAACCAATATCCCTGATTTTTTCGAGTGTTTTTGCAAAATCATCCAAAGTTCTGGTGTAATCACGAACAGTGTAAAGTTGAGCTCCGATTTCCATGTAATAACCCCTATAATATTGATTTTAAAGCCGATACAGCCGCATCAAATGCGGCACGTTGTGACGGATAGGCATATTCATTTACAACGCTTTTTTCGCCGTTTTCCAAGGCTCCTAAACCGCTGAAAACAGAAAGGTGCGGTTCAAGAGTTAATACATTACCGCCCTGTAACTTATATTTTTCAAGTATCTGCGGTATATTCCCGTCACCTCTTCCGGCAGGAACCACCGCCCCATCAGGTTTAGCATCCTTGATATGCATATATTTAACATACGGTGCAAGAAGCTCCCATGCTTGGAGCGTATCCTGAGAGCATTGAACAAAATTGGCAGGGTCAAATACTGCATACAATTCAGGTACATGTTTATGTATTTCAAGGCATCGGGTTGCAATACTACCATATATCCCTTTTTCATTTTCATGGCACAGGGCAATGTTGCTTCCTTTTGCTGCTTGGCAGAATTGGGATAACCGTTCCATCACCTCATCACGGTATATTACCGCATCTTCGCCACTTGGAATATAAAAGCTAAACAGGCGTATGCATTTGGCTTGGGTGGTATAAGCCAGCTCCAATATATGTTTGAATAAATCCAGATGCGGTGCAAAATCGTCTTTGATACCTATTTTACCTAAGGGCGAGCCGATCGACCATATTTGAACTTCATTGTCGTTCAGTTGCTTTTTTAATTCATTAGCCTCCGGAATTGTCAGCTGACTGATGTTTTTATCACCTACCCCGCGAACTTCTAAACAGGGGATATCATTTTCGTTGAGAGCTTTGATTTGATCCTGAATATCCGCGCCCGCTTCATCGGCAAACGCACACAATGTAAATTGACTCATGTGAATCACTCCTTCAAGCTGAAAATTTAAACACCGGAATATGCAGAGAAACCTCCGTCCACCGGCACTACAATACCAGTGACAAATCCCGACGCTTTGCTGTCGGTCAGCCATAACAGGGTGCCGGTCAGCTCTTCCGCTTCACCAAAACGTCCCATCGGCGTGGCGCCGAGGATTTTTTCTGTGCGGGGAGTCGGCTTTCCGGCATCATCAAAAAGCAAAGCGCGGTTTTGATTGGTGACAAAAAATCCGGGCGCCATCGCGTTTACACGGATTCCTTGTCCTGCAAAATGCACCGCCAACCATTGTGTAAAGTTGGAAACGGCTGCCTTTGCCGCGCTGTATGCCGGAATTTTTGTCAGGGGACGGAACGCGTTCATGGAGGATATATTGAGAATCGAGCAGCCATCCTCGCCCAGCATATCCTTGGCAAACACCTGTGTCGGTAGCAGAGTGCCCATCAGGTTTAGATCAAACACAAAGTTAAACCCGCTTTTGTCCAGATTGAAGAAGGTGGAAATATCAGTTCTGGTTTCGTCTCCCTCTTCAAATATTTCGTGAGCGGTGGTGCATTTGGGACTGTTTCCACCCGCACCGTTGATCAGAATACGGCATTTGCCCAGATCGTTGACAACCCGCGCATGGACCGCTTCCAGATTTTCCTTATCCAATACATCCGTTTTGTAGGCGGCAGCCTTACCGCCTGCGGCGTTGATTTCATCGGCAACCGCCTGTGCTGCATCCACATTTAAATCCAACAGTGCCACGGGATAGCCCGCTGCTGCCATGGCCTTTGCAAAGTTAGAGCAGAGCACGCCGCCCGCTCCAGTAATCACTACGGTATTGTTCATATTATTGATTCCTTTCCACTGCTTCAAACAGTCCAGCCAAATAGGTAGCACCCAGTGCGCGGTCATACAGTCCGTAACCGAAACGGCCCGTCTCTCCCCAGATCATACGCCCATGGTCGGGACGGACATATCCGGTAAATCCGCTTTCCACCAACGCCTTGACGATTTCATACATATTGAGCGAACCGCAGGAGGTGGGATGCCCGACCTCTTCAAAGGAATGTTCACCCGTCCATTGGATATTGCGCAAATGGGCAAAATAGATGCGATTGCCGAACCGGCGGATCATCGCGGGCAGATCGTTCTGTTTTCCCGCACCAAGCGAACCGGTGCAGAATGTCAAGCCGTTTGCCGGACTGTCCACCAGCTTGAGGAACCGATCAAGGTTGGCTTCACCGGTAATGATACGCGGCAGACCGAACAGTCCCCAGGGCGGATCGTCCGGATGAATGGCCATTTTCACGCCGCTTTCCTCTGCAACAGGGATAACCGCCTTTAAAAATGTCTGCAAATTCGCCCAAAGCTGCTCCTCACCGACGGACTTGTACTGACCGAGCAGCTCCTTGAGCTGTTCTTTGGTATAACTCTCGTCCCAGCCGGGCAGAGACAGCGCGCTGGTCAGCGGATTCATAGATAATACGGTTTCGTCATCATAGGCGAGTGAATTGGAACCGTCCGCATGCTCCCGTGTCAGTTCACTGCGCAGCCAGTCAAATACAGGCATAAAGTTGTAGCAAATGACTTTGACGCCCGCTTCTCCGAGGCGGCGGACATTTTCGCAGTAGTTGGCGATCCACTTTGCTGCATTGGCGTTGCCCAGCTTAATATCCTCATGAACGGGAACGCTTTCAACCACCTCAAATGCCAAACCTGCCTGTTCAACCATGCTTTTCAGGGCGGCAATGCTTTCCCTGCTCCATACCTCGCCCACCGGAACATCATAGATGGCTGACACGATGCCGTTCATGGTCGGTATCTGCCTGATTTTTTCGAGCGTGACAGGGTCTTTTTCCCCATACCAGCGAAATGTTAGCTTCATCATATACCTCCTCGTAATCCTATGGATATTTTGATAACATATATTTTGTATGAGCATAATTGCATCACCAGCACGCGCTTTTGGTATTCTGATGCGGGGTATCTTAATAAATTTTTCTCGGCGACAAGTGGCAATGGTAATCAATTATGGGTGCGTTTTTTACATTTTGGTACAGTTTTTTACCGTACTCGGATGAAATGAGATAACCTTCTTTCATCGGGATACCTGACTTTCCTTTAAAATCACTTTCATCATACCATAATAGTATTTACAAATCCATTGCATATAAAATCAAAAGTATATTGCAAATAGGAGCATCCGGGTGATAAAATGGGAAAGGAGGTGGGCCATGAACACGATTTATCAATTTACGGATGAAGAAATTCTGTTACATCATAGCATTGACAAGCGTCCGAATCCTGAGGATTTCCCGATGCATGCCCATGATATGTGCGAAATCTTTTACTTTATGTCAGGAAACTCTCGTTATATGGTGGAGGGCAGCGAGTATCCGCTGGAGCCGGGCAGTCTCATGCTGATGCGTCCGGCAGAAACACATAAGCTTCAAATACAGGCAGACAGCCCTTATGAACGATATGCGATTCATTTTTCGCCGGGCATTCTGAAACACGCCGACCCGCAAGGCAAGCTTCTGGAGGCTTTTTTTGATCGACCGCTAGGTCAGCAGAATCTGTATCCACGTTCAAGCTTCCGCAGCGGGTATGTTCATGAATGTCTGAATGATATGAAAACCATGTCATCGGACGATTATGACCGCAAGCTGGCCATTCTTTCGTATTTGTTTCCTATCCTGCAGGAAATTCGATCGGCTTTTCTGCAAAAGAAGCAGGAAGCGATACCCGATGTCTCACACGATGTCTCCAAAGAACTGGTGAAATATATCAATTACAATCTATCTTCAAACGAACTGTCTCTGGATATGTTGTCTAAGCATTTCCTGATTAGCAAATGCCAATTGAACCGCATTTTTAAGCAGGCGACAGGTTCGACAATATGGGATTATGTGTTGATAAAACGCATGATGGCCGCACGTCAGATGCTAATCGCCGGAAAGCCTGCGTACGAAGCATGTCAGGCCTGCGGTTTCCGAGACTATTCGGCATTTTATCGTTTGTATAAAAAGCGGTTTCATGTTACACCGCAGAAAGACAGTGGTAGAAAGAAGTAATGAGTTCGGGCAATTTGTATATGAGCGAAGCCCCGATATATCTTGAATTAAGTCGGTACGGTCAAGTATTTTGCACAAATTAAATTGCAGCTATGGTAATACAGAATCAACCAGCTATGAAATCCGACTAATTAGAGCCGGATGCTTCCGGATGCTTCAAGCTCGTCCGGAACCATGAGTACTTAATACTAAATCCAACTATAACTATTCCATAATTATCGCTCATGGCGCGTTCTTCCTATACTAATTTAATTTAATACTAATTTAATTTATAAACATAGATAATATCCAAGTCCGTTGTATATCTTCTTATTATGATATTTCTATATATTTATTTTAAATTAGTATCAATCATTCGGGAGGATATGGAATCCTCCCCTACACCACCGAATAAAATTTTATGCTTATGGGTGCATATTGTAATGAAATACGCGCCGTTTTGGCTGTAATCATACCCGTCTAACCGCATTTTCTTGCGTTTTGGCAATTCCAAATTGTACCCCCCCTGCTTAACCATTTTGATATATCCCCGTAGGGGCGGATTCTATATCCGCCCGTTCAACAACAACGATTGCGTGAAAATGGTTCGGTATAACAACATATTGCGAGCAC
>JAQUHC010000085.1 GCA_028683785.1 Oscillospiraceae bacterium | reverse complement strand
CCCAACCACCTTGCCGTCGCACACGCTGATGATAGGCTTGATGTTCAGCAGGGTACCCACGGCGGCACCTGCGGAGGAAAGCCTGCCGCCCAGCTTTAGATATTTAAGGTCTCCTATTACCGCGTAAAGACGAACCCGTTTTTTTAGCTTTTCTATTTTCTCTGCGATACTCTTGGCATCCAGCCCCTCGTCCCGGAGCTTCACCGCCACTTCAACCAGAAGTGCAAGCCCGAAGGTTACATTAAGGGTATCCACAACATAGATAGAAGCATCGGGATACAACTCCTTGGCAAGGAGGGCACTGTTGTGTGTGCCGCTCATTTCCTTAGAAATGGGAAGAACCAATATTTCGTCTCCTGCCTCGACATAGGGCTTAAAAACCTCTTCAAATTCATAGGTGGTTACCTGTGCGGTTTTGGGCAGGATGGGGGATTTCGACATCAGCTTATAGAATTTCTGACGGTCAAGGTTTTGCCCGTCAACATATTCATCATCCCCAAAAAAAATGTGGAAGGGGAGAATATCAATATTCCAATCCTTTTGTATGGAAAACGGTTGGTCACAGGAACTGTCTGTAATTATCCTGACTGCCATGTTGCACCTCACCTTTGCTATAATTATCAAGCAACAGAATCAATCCGACCGTCATGTGATATGAACGGAAGGCTTTCAGCATTTCATTTTTGAAGGAAGCGAGAAATAGCCGCAACGAATTGAAAAGCTGAATTATCTCAACCGTTAAGCTTATTTGATTTTTGGAGTAAACAGAAATAAAAATCAAAGCTGCTAATACTAATTTAAAATAAATATATAGAAATATCATAATAAGAAGATATACAACGGACGTGGATATTATCTATGTTTATAAATTAAATTAGTATAAGGATAACACCGCTGTAACCGATGCAATTACAACATATATTAAAGCACCTTTGGTAGGCATATTACGAAACATATCAAATTACTCCCGACTCATAGGGCTTGACTGCCATAAAGCAGTATACAGCAATGGCATTTATTGACACGGTCATTATATAAAACTACCGGTATATTGTCAATACGGTTAAGTCGAAGATGACTACATCAATTTCTGCAATTACCATCGAATTCAACATAAAACAAAGCTGACACCATATGAAAAACGATGTCATACTAAATCCAACTATAACTATTCCATAATTATAGTTGGATTTAGTATAAGATATGCTATTTTGATATTCCGAGTTTTAGAAATTCATATCTTTTGGAGTATAGGGGACTTTCTCCGTCTGACCATGTATTAGTCAATTCAAAACTGTATGGCGAAACAAACATACGATCCATTACGGATGTGCTGTGATGAGGACCTAAATAGTTTCTGTTGCTTATGACAAAATCAACAGAAATAATATTTTCACCTTTTTCGGCAAATTCGCTTATGTCAATTGTTTGTCCAAACAACAGCTTTCCGACATGATCTCCGTTAACGCTAACATCAGCCATTTGTTGAGTTCCGTCAATGCGCAAAATTACATCTTTGCTGTCAAGATGAACTTTTTGTGTAAGCCTCATATTTCCTGCAAAAAACGGAAAACCATCGGTTACGGGTTCGGATACTTCAGTAGGTACTTGCCCGATATAAAAGTCATTTGCAAAGGTATAATTTTTATCGGAAGGGTGATTACTACCGGGACCAAAGCAACCATCATTTGTAAATCCGCACTCTGAATATACACCAAACTTGCCGGAAAGATATATTGCCTCTAAATCGCTATCATATGTAAGGCAGTTTTTAAGACTTTCGGTTACATTTTCGCCAAATAACGCATAATATACCGCTTCGCTCTGATACCAATTACGCTTAACCACATATTCATTTTTACCTAATTTTAAAAGCGGTCTGATATCTGCGGTCAGTACAGATTTTTCAAGCGGACTGACGCCCGTAAATTTAAATTCTTTACCGTTAAGCAAATTAACCGAAGCTTTGCAATCCTCTGCCTTCAAGTTAATTATTTCCGGTATTTCGCGGACTTCAAATTCATATTTTAAATATACTTCGCCTTCATAACGGTCTTTCAAAAACTTTTCGAAAAGACCGGCGCAAGGGTATTGCTTAGAAAAGTTTATACCGTCAAAAGAATACCTTACCGTATCAACCGTGAGATTGTTCTCTGAAAACTCAACCTTTGCCGAATCAAGACGCAGACGATACTCTTTTTTCGGCTTTTCATCCGAAACGGTCTCTTCACTTAAAAACAGTATAGCACCCTCACCGGGATCAAGAGTAACCGTCAACGGGACCGTTTTTTGCTGAAAGGTTTCAATATCAAGTTTACATAAAGATTTGGCACCGTTTTTTAATAAATACGTTTGGGTATACGCCGTGTCGAATGAAGTGTTAGTAACAATAATAAAATCTTTTCCCTCAAAGGTACGGTATGTACTGAATATGCTTGTATCTCCATATATAGCACTGTACGGTTGAGCAGTTATAATATCTTCTAAATTACAGTTGCTATCAAGGTAATCGTATGAATAATCATCTGCCTCAACATATTCAGGTTTATCTCCCATGATGAGAACCCTACCGCCGTTTTTACAATACTCATACAATAGTTTTTCAGTTGTAGAGTCCATTGTGATAATGTGAGGCAAAACCAAAAAATCATAAGCACACTTTCCGCATCCAATCTTATTTCCGTTTACAAATCCATGTTTCGAAAGCAATGTTTCGTCAAGGAAATGATAGTTAATTCCGACACTCGATAACTTGCGTAAATCATCAGGCAACTGTTTGTCAAGCTCGGATATTCCGCAGCCGGTTTCTTCCTCTTCTCTTTTATAATCGAAATATGCACTGCGAATAGGATGCAATACCGCCACATTCACAAATTCATCACTTTCCGCAACAAGATAGCCAAGTCTTGCGGCATATCGGTTAAATGCTGCAAAATCGTTTCTGACCCATGGATTTATTGCCGAGTAATGGGCAGGATAATCGCGTTTACGCTGACCGTATTCAGCATACGGAACAAGATGGTGACAAAGTATGTTAACACCGTTTACATACTGAAAGTCGAGTATTCGTTTTAAATCGGTAGGGGTAACCTGCCATCCGCAACATGCGAAGGATTCGGTTAGAATCTTTCTCTTTCCCATTTGACGGGTTACACTTGTAACCTGACGTGGAGAGAGTTCGCAACCGGTGATATTTCCCAACCAATCTATACCGGGTATATGCTCGAATTTATAAAACGGCATTATACCCCCACAACACATCATTTGCATCGCAAGGTTGGACTCTTCAACATAATGCCCCGTAAGTTCAACGCCGTTTTCTTCACACCAATTATATATCTTTTCGGAAAAATTAGAAATCATCAGTTCTTGCATTGCTTTCCAATATCGATAGCGAAATTTTCTGTATCCTTTTTTCTCAACGAAAAGCAATCCTATTGAATCCAAAATATCCTCGCCGTAAACTTCTCTGAAATAATCCGCTATTTTAACAGAATAGGGTGTATGCCATCTTTGGTACTGTGGCTCATCTGTGAAAAATCCCTTGTATTTTTTATTAAAATTTTGACCCAAACGGGCTTTATAGGCTTCGTGTGTGAGGTTGATGAATTTGTCCACTACATCGCCGTTTATAATATCTGCAGTAGAAGCAGCAACCTTAAGATATACATTAAGATACTCCACATCAGAAACACCTTTTCGGATTCGAACAAGCTTTTCTCCGTCTATAATATAGCTTACTGTTGAATTCGGATCAAATTCTCCTTGGCTGTAAACAATATACATATCGCGGTTACACTCGTCATCGAGAAGTTTTCCGCCTGCAAATCCGCTTGGCCAACCGTTTTCATCATATATCCATGGATTCATGTTTTTTGTATTGCAGTAATCACCGCAGGTTTCTATACAATCCATCCATTCATCGGAGAGATATTCCGTTTTGAGACCGCCTCGCGCATGCATAATATATCCGCCGATATCATTTTCCTGCATTTCGTCTGTTTGACGGCGAAGCTCATCGGCCTCAAGATCTCCGTTCCATGACCAAAATGGTACAGCCTTGTATTCGGAAATATCATCTTTTAAGTGCTTGATTATTCTCTCAAGTTCCATATTGTTTCTCCTTGTTGTAAAATCTTCAGTGCTTTTCGTAGTTAAATCATCAGTAATAGTCTTATTATAAAAAATAACAAAATGGGTGATTACTATTTTGAATCCCGATACTTTTTAGGAGATACACCGTATTTGCTGTTAAAAAGCCTGTGGAAATAACTTATATTTGTATATCCGACTGCATTAGCAATATCGGTTATTTTCATTTTTGTTGTACGAAGAAGAAAGGCTGATTGGGAAAGGCGTTTTTCCTGTATAAGCACGGTATAAGAAAAACCGGTTGCTGATTTTATTTCTTTTGACAGCCAAAACAAATCATAATGCATTATTTCGGCAAGCTCCGAAAGGCTTCCGTCTTTATAGTTTGATTCTATGTAACTAAATACCCGAAACGGAAAACTCTCTTTCTTTTGGGGGTACGAAAGGCGGTCGGTATAGTTAAGCAGTTGCATAAATAACAGTCCCATAGTGGTTTGGTTAATATTTCTCTTGTTGGGTGTGTTATTTATTATAGTCCACAAAAGGTTTTCAATAAGATTCTGTACGGGTAACACATCCGCTACTTTAAAATGGAGGTATCCTTCGGTATCGGTTGTCTTTCCTAAACAGTCGGCAATAAACTTTCTCAGAGGAGTTTCTTCCTCGCCTAACATTTCAAGAGTTTTATCAAAAAACTGAGGGAGAATGATAAAATTAACTGCAATGTCGTTTTCATTTGCCGGCAGTATTTCCTGCATTGCGGTTTGACCTAAAAACAGTAATTCCCCGCTGCACAGTTTTATTTTGTTACCGTTAATAATATGTATCGTTTCCCCCGAACACATATATATGGCTTCAACATAATCGTGGGAATGTTCGGGAAAGCGGATAAAACGGGTATGTGGTCTTATGGAAATAAGTTTTCCGCTGTCGAGGAGTTTCTTTGAATTTATAATACTTCCGCCGTTTTCGGTATATAAATCTTTATTTATTTCGGTATTGCCGTCAAGTATTGATTTCTCTTCCGGTGTAATCGGTCTTAGCTTATTTAGGATTGTTTCGTTTATCATTAATACATCCCCCAAAACATCATACAATATTTGCAATTTCTTTTCAAGACAAATAAGGACACATTTTTGAACAAAAAATGTTATACTGTTTTGAAGTATAATATTAAATAAAGTTAGGAGTTGAGCAGTTATGTATTACTTAGCAATAGATATCGGTGCTTCCGGCGGACGACACATTTTAGGTACTCTCCAAAACGGGAAATTGAAGCTTGAAGAGATATACCGTTTTGATAACGGCATGAAAGAGGTTAACGGCTCTTTAACTTGGGACATTAATGAACTTACCGAAAATGTTTTAAAGGGAATAGAAAAATGCAAAAGCATCGGTAAGATACCCGCGACGGTTGCTATTGATACTTGGGGTGTGGACTATGTTCTTTTAGATGAAAACAAGAACGAACTTTTGCCGGTTTTCGCTTACAGAGATTCAAGAACCGAAGGAATACCCGAAAAGGTCGATAAAATTATTACAAGAAAAGACCTTTTTGAAAAGACGGGTATTAAGGATATGAACTTCAATACCGTTTACCAGCTTTTCTGTGATAAGCAAAGTGGAAAACTTCAAAAAGCAAAACACTTTATGATGATTCCCGATTATCTTTCATATAAACTTACGGGGATTTTTGCCAATGAATATACCAATGCTACAACCGGTTCCCTCGTAAACGGAAAGACTAATGAATGGGACTTAGAACTAATTGAGATCTTAGGATTTAATAAAGAGCTTTTTCTGCCTCTTTCAAAACCGGCTACTGAATTAGGCAGTTTTTCTCAAAGCGTTAAGACCAGGGTCGGGTTTGACGCGAAGGTTATTCATGCACCAAGCCACGATACCGCCTCTGCAGTTGCTGCTTGTCCTATTGACGATGATAGCATATATATTTCATCGGGAACCTGGAGCCTTATAGGTACTGAGAACAAGGTTGCTACCCTTGATTTTAAAGCAAGTCAAAATGGATTTTCCAATGAGGGCGGGGTAGAATACAGATATAGGTTCCTAAAAAATATTATGGGAATGTGGCTATTCCAAAATATCCGTAAAAATCTTAATAAAAAGTATACCTATGACGAAATGATGAATATGGCAAAGGAAAGCAGCTTCGATAAACTTATCAATCCAAACGATAAGTCCTTCGTAACACCCGATAATATGATAAAAGCTATTTGTACATATTTGGGAGATGGGGAGCTTCCCATCGCCGATGTTTTAAAAAGTGTTTATTTATCCCTTGCATATTCCTACGATTCAGCAGTAAAGACCATTGAAAAGCTTTCAAATAAAACCGTTAGTAATATTATAATAGTGGGCGGGGGAAGTAAGGATAAATATCTTAACGAATTGACCTCAAAGATAACGGGCAAAAAAGTTATAACAGGACTTGACGAGGCTACGGCTACCGGAAACATCTTGTCCCAAATTATGTATTGCGAAAACATTGACCTTGATAAATCAAGAGAAATTATAAAAAATTCATTTAATATTAAGGAGATAAGGCTATGAGCAGATATTCGCAGGCTAAAGAAATCTATGCTGAATTAGGTGTTGAAACTGAAAAGGCCATTAAAGCCCTTAAAGATGTAACCATATCGGTACACTGCTGGCAGGGTGACGATGTTGGCGGATTTGATAATAAAGAGGCCCTTTCAGGCGGTATTCAAACTACGGGAAACTATATGGGTAAGGCAACTACACCAAAGCAGTTAATGCAGGATCTTGACAAGGCCTTTTCTCTTATTCCCGGTAGGAAAAAGCTTAATCTTCATGCTTCTTATGCAATAGTAGAAGACGGTGAAAATATAAGCCGTGATAAAATCGAGCCTAAACATTTTAAGGCATGGGTTGATTATGCAAAGAAAAGAAATATGGGCATTGACTTTAACCCCACCTTTTTTGCCCACCCCATGGTTCGGGATAATTTGACCCTTTCTTCCCCTAATGAAGAAGTCAGAAAGTATTGGATTGAACACGGCAAGGCTTGTGTAAAAATAAGTGAGTATTTTGCCAATGAAACGGGAATACCCTGTGTTATGAATATTTGGATCCCCGATGGATATAAGGACATTCCCGCCGACAGAATGGGACCGAGAGCAAGATTTAAGGATTCCCTTGACCAAATTCTTTCCATACCTTACGATAAGGAAAAGGTCTATGTTACTCTTGAGTCAAAGGTTTTCGGTATCGGGCTTGAAAGCTATACCGTAGGTTCGAGCGAATTCTGCCTTTCCTATTCTGATTATAAGGGAATCACCCCTCTTATGGACAACGGGCACTATCATCCTACAGAGGTAGTGAGCGACAAAATTTCATCACTTTTGCTTTTCAACAAAAAAATCGCTTTACATATTACAAGACCGGTTCGTTGGGATAGCGACCATGTTGTTTTGCTTGATGACGAAACTAAGGAAATCGCAAAGGAAATCGTAAGAAACGATGCTTTAGACAGAGTGTTTATTGCTACCGACTACTTTGATGCTTCTATTAACCGTATTGCCGCTTGGATTATGGGAGTAAGAAATGTTCAAAAAGCTCTTTTATTTGCCCTTTTACAACCTAATGATAAGCTTAAAGCTTTGCAGGATAACAATGAACTTACTCAACTTATGATCTTGAGCGAAGAACTGAAAACTGCACCTATGGGCGATGTTTGGCAGGAATTTTTAAACCGTGAGGACATTGTGGAAAATTATATTGAAGAGGTTAAAAAATACGAAAAGGAAGTTTTGGTAAATAGATAACGAAAGATTTACTTGAAGCACCCTTTGTGAAAGAAGCGGGAAATCGAAATGTCGAAGAGTATTCTTATTATGATATTTCTATATATTTATTTTAAATTAGTATGAACGCTGTTTGTAGAATCGCTCAAAAATATATGGCAAATCTTCCGCGGCAATGCCGGGTCCCTGATCTTGCACAGATAGGGTGATTGTGTCCGGGGATTCGGTAAGCACAACTTCTACAATCCCATCTGCTGGTGAAAACTTGATTGCATTGTCTAAAAGGATTATCAGCATCTGCCGCAACCTACCATAATCGCCGAATACAATAAAGTGATTGCCGGTATAGGAAAACACACTTTTGCCACAGCCGGGATTTATGATTAAACCACAGTAGCAAATAAGCGCTGAAAAAAGGAGGTCATAGTATGAAAAACATGAGGAAACCTATTATTGCGGGTATTGCAGTCTTGATGCTGGTTGCCGGGTCGTTCACAGCGTTCGCCGCTTCACAGTATACGGTAATAAAATTATCGCTCTTATTCTTTGCTTTTGCAATTGCATTTTTAAAATCCAGCCCCAGAACATTGCCGTCGGGGAACAGGTCTGCCAGCGGAATAAGTACAAAATCCCGATTGCTCATACGGGGATGTGGAAGGGTCAACTCTAAATCGTTTCCCGTCTCTCCCTCATAAACCAGTAAATCAATATCAATGATACGAGGTCCGTTTTTAAAATTACGTACCCGCCCCATTGCAGCCTCAATTCCGAGACAGGCGCCAAGCAGGGCGCGGGGGGATAATTCGGTTTGGATAACGGCGGCTGCGTTCAGGAAAAGCGGCTGGTCCGCATACCCCTCCGGTCGAGTCTCATAGATTTTTGAAACCCTCACCCCCCCTGTGTCGGGCAAGGCCGAAAGAGCGTCCAATGCAGTCTTGATATTAACCTGTCGGTCTCCCATATTGCTGCCCAGCGATAAAACGGCGCTATTCATATCATCCGCTCCCTTGTTCGGGTTATCTCAACTGCTACATAATCGAAATCTGCTTTCATCGGTGCTTGGGGCTTTTTGAGCAGAACGGTTACCGACATGACGGGATGGTTTTTCAGTATGGCGTCTGCCACCCTTTGGGCGGCTCGCTCGATTAAATCATTTTTTTCGGACTGTATTGTCGCGGTTATCAGTTTAATTACCGAGGCATAATTAACCGTATCCTCCAGATTGTCCGATACTCCGGCTTTTGAAATGTCGGCGGCAAGGGTGACATCCAGCTCAAACATCTGTCCGTTCTCTTTTTCCTCCGGATTGACACCGTGGTACGCGAATATGCGCAGCCCTTTTATGATTATTCTATCCATGATGCCAAGCTCCTCTTTAGTCAAGATCGG
>JAQUHC010000084.1 GCA_028683785.1 Oscillospiraceae bacterium | reverse complement strand
GGTGGGTTCGGTTTTGGGGCGTTATCATCCCCACGGTGATGCCTCGGTATATGATGCCATGGTTCGCATGGCACAGGACTTTTCACTCAGATATCCGCTTGTAGACGGTCACGGAAACTTCGGTTCCATTGACGGACATCCCGCCGCCGCCTATCGTTATACTGAAGCGCGCATGAGCCGCATGGCCCTTGATATGTTGGTGGATATTGAAAAGGAAACGGTTGATTTTCAATCAAACTATGACGACAGACTTAAAGAGCCGTCGGTTTTGCCCTCCCGCTTTCCCAACCTTTTGGTGAACGGATCTACCGGTATTGCGGTTGGAATGGCCACCAATATTCCTCCCCACAATCTCAGGGAGGTTATCGACGGCATATGCTTGCTTATTGACGATCCCGAAGCATCTATCCCGGACATAATGGAGATTATAAAAGGGCCGGACTTCCCCACGGGCGGCGTTATCATGGGGTATGCGGGCATTCGTGCAGCCTATGCGACCGGCCGCGGCAAGCTTATCGTGCGGGCCAAGGCCGAGATCGAGGAAGATCAGCAGGGGCGTTTTCGCATTGTCATTTCCGAGATACCGTATATGGTGAATAAGCTGAATTTGGTCAAGTCGATAATCGAGCTTTCGGATGAAAAACGGATTGAAGGAATATCAGATGTGGTTGACCACTCAAGCCGTGAGGGAATGCGTGTTGTAATCGATTTAAAAAGAGATGCCAACCCGCAGGTTGTGCTTAATCAGCTGTACTCATATACCCAGATGCAAACAACATTCGGGGTTATTATGCTGTCTCTTGTCAACGGCATTCCCCGGGTTCTGACCTTAAAGCAGATGCTTGAGGAATATATTAAATTTCAGTGCGAGGTTATAACCCGCCGCACATTGTTTGAGCTGCGAAAGGCAAAGGAGCGCGCCCATATTTTGGAGGCGCTCAAAACCGCCAGTGATTTTATTGATGAGGTTATTAATATGATCCGATCATCCATCGACATTCCGACAGCCCGGAAACGCTTGATGGAACGGTTTAGTTTTGATGATATACAGGCAGATGCAATTGTTAAAATGCGATTGGGGCAGTTGGCAGGACTTGAGCGCCAAAAAATTGAGGATGAGCTGACCGAGCTGCTTGCCCGTATAGCCGAGCTGGAGGGAATACTTGCCGACGAGAATAAAATTAAGGGAATCGTCAAGGATGAATGCCTGAAAATGCGGGACAAGTACGGAGACGAGCGCCGAACAGAAATTTCACCCGTATCGGGAGAGGTCGATATCGAGGACCTTATCCCCGTTGAGGAAAGCGTGCTGACCCTGACGCATTACGGTTATATTAAACGGCAGGCGGTTGATGTGTATAAAGCCCAAAGGCGGGGCGGGCGCGGAATCATGGGTATGACCACCCGCGACGAGGACTTTGCCGAAACCATGTTTATATGCTCCAGCCACGATTATGTCATGTTCTTTACCTCTGCCGGCAGGGTATACAGGCTTAAATGCTATGAAGTGCCCGAGGGTGGGCGCACAGCCAAGGGAATTAATGTTGTCAATCTTTTGCCTCTCGAATCAGAGGAAAAGGTTACCGCCATGATTCATGTGTCCGAGTTTGAGCAGGATAAATATCTGTGTATGGTTACCCGAAAAGGAATCATAAAGCGAAGCCGCCTTTCGGCGTATTCCAACGCGAGAAAAAGCGGACTTATCGCCGTTACTCTGGACGAAGGAGACGAGCTGGTTTGGGTGCGTGTAACCGACGGATATCAGACCCTTATCGTCGGAACGCGAAAGGGTAAGGCCATCCATTTTGACGAGAACGACGCCCGTGTAATCGGCAGAACCGCCCGTGGGGTGAAGGCCATTGAGCTTGAAGAGGGAGACGAGGTAATCGGCATGTCAATCTGTCGCGAAAACGGATTGCTGCTGACGGTGAGTGAAACAGGGTTCGGCCGGTTGAGCGAAATAGGCGATTACCGCCTGCAATCGCGCGGCGGCAAGGGCTTGATAAATTATCATACCAAAAAGTTCGGAGAGGTAGCCGCAATAAAAGTGGTTGACCCCAGCGACGATATTATATTGATTGCATCAGACGGGATAATAATAAGAATGGCGGCATCTGAAATTCGTCTCTGCCGTCGTCCATCCAAGGGAGTTATTGTAATGAGGCTGGAGGAGGACGCGCGGATTGTATCCCTTGCAAGGGCTCCGCAGGAGGTCGACGATGAGGAAGATGAAGAATCCCGCCAAGCGCCCAAGCTGAAATACTGTGATGAATCGGACGATCTGCCGGATGGTTTTGAGGACGCTGACGACGGGGATGATGACGGGCGGGTTAACAACCAAGAGACTGAGGATGAACAAGAATAGAACGGAAAACCGGAGGGGAACGGCTTATGCGCACGCTATCAACTATATCTAAAACTCTTATGTGGATATCCCTTGTCATATATTTACTGTTTCAAACCCTGGCCATAATATCACTGATGGATAATAACGCCCACGCAATCAGTTCAGAACAGCCTGACAAGGTTTATGATCCGGTTCCGCTGCTGATTGGGACGGTTCTGATGCTCCTGGCAGTCATAATGTTTACAATTATGAAAAGGCGCAGATATATCGGAGTAATTTTGGCTGTCATTTCCGCGCTTGTTATGCTGGTCGTGGCGCTGGATCTCGGGCGGACGTTTCCGGTGGTAATAGGAACCGACGGGATGGACAAGGGGCTGAGCACCTGGAAACTGATATGGAGGCATATCGGCATTGCCGTTGTACCTATTTTTATGCTGTTCGGCTGGCTTGCAGAACGAAAGGCGGATAAAGCGATTGATGAGTTATTTGCGGATAAAAAGGGGTATGACCTGTCCGGAGCGGCTTTATTTAAGGATGACGGTGACGGTGACAGGGAGCAGCCCGTTGAGTACAAGCCCAAACGCTCGGTCAGAAAGAAAATGGAAAAAGATAATAGGCAATCCGCCGATAAAGAGAACATATAAAGGGGAAGTTTTTTCATGTCAGGACATTCTAAATGGAGTAATATAAAAAGAAAAAAGGAAAAAACCGACAGCCAGAAAGCCAAGGTGTTTACTAAAATCGGGAGGGAAATTGCGGTTGCCGTCAAAGAAGGCGGCGGGGGAGACCCCGCGAGCAATTCCAAGCTCAAGGATGTTATAGCCAAAGCAAAAGCAAGCAATGTACCCAATGATAACATCGACAGAATTATTAAAAAAGCGGTGGGGGAAGGAAACGACGATAATTACGAAGCTATACAGTATGAGGGGTACGGACCCTCAGGTATCGCGGTAATCGTTGAAACCCTTACAGACAACCGTAACAGAACAGCTGGAGATCTGCGGCATTATTTTGATAAATGCGGCGGAAATCTCGGGATGACCGGCTGTGTCGGGTACTTATTTCAGCGAAAAGGCGTGCTTGCAATAGAGGCGGAAGGGCAGGACGAGGACAAGGTAATGGAAGACGCCCTTGAAGCCGGAGCGATCGATTTTATTGCCGATGGCGATATTTATGAAATCCAGACTCTGCCGGATGATTTTGCGGGGATCCGCGATGACCTTGAAGCAAAGGACTATGAGTTTGTATCTGCAGAGATTGAGCAGGTTCCGGATGTATATAACACAATCGAGGACCCCGAGCTTGCTCTAAAGATGGAAAAGCTGCTTGAATTGCTGGAAGAAAGCGATGATGTTCAGAATATATGGCATAACTGGGAGCAGCCCGAAGAAGAATAATTATAGTTGGATTTAGTATTATAATCAATATATAATATCGCTGCCGATCGGGAGCCGGACGGTACGCCGGAGGGCGGGTGTTCGGTTGCCGCGGGCGGCGATTTTTTCAACCGGAGGAGCAGAATGAGCAGAGTAATTGCAGCTATTTCAACAGCCGCCGCCCCCGCAGGGCTCGGGGTAATCCGTCTGTCGGGGGATGATGCTATTGAGGTGGCTTGTCGTTTTTTCAGACCGAAATCAAGAACAAAAACCCTTAGAGAAACGGAGGGATATGCCGCTCTTTTGGGCAGGATTTATGACAGCGACGGGGATATAGACGAATGTGTGGCGCTTGTTTTTCGTGCCCCCCATAGCTTTACAGGCGAAAATGTTGTGGAATTGTCCTGTCATGGCGGGCTTTATATTCTTCAGCGCACCTTGCGGGCGGCCATACAGGCCGGAGCGCGACCGGCAGAGGCAGGAGAATTTACACGCAGGGCTTTTGTAAACGGTAAAATGGATTTGACCCGAGCAGAGGCGGTAATGGACTTGATTTCCGCAGGCGGGCGGTTGGCGGCCAAGAGCGCACTGATTACCCATGAAGGAGCATTATTCCGACGGATGCAAAAGGTTTGCGGAGAGCTGACCGGAGCGGCGGCAAATCTGTCCGCTTTTGTCGATTATCCGGATGATGATATACCGCAGCTGCAACCCCGGGAGCTGAGCAGGGTATTAGAGAATGCTAGAGTTGAGCTGTCCGCCCTGCTCGAACGCTTTGATGTCGGAAAAACCATACGGGAGGGAATCGATACCGTTATTGCGGGGCGGCCGAATGTGGGGAAATCCACCCTGATGAATTTGCTTGCGGGCTGTGAGCGCAGCATTGTCACTCCGGTTGCCGGAACCACAAGGGATATAATTGAGGAAACAATCCGTTTGGGAGATGTGGTTTTGAGACTGGCTGATACAGCTGGGCAGCGAACCACCACCGATGAGGTTGAAAGTATCGGGGTAAGCAGAGCGCGGGAACGGATGGAAAGGGCGGCATTGGTATTGGCCGTTTTTGACGGCTCCCGACCGCTTGACGAGGACGACCGAAGGCTTGCTGAGGCAGCGGCGCAAAAGACCTCGATTGCAATAATCAACAAATCTGATATAGAGCAAAAAATTGACGAAGAGTATATAAAAGGACTGTATAAACACACAGTAGTATTATCCGCCAAGGTCGGAGAGGGACGGGATGAGTTGGAACGGGCTGTTTTGGAGGTTTCAGGAGTTGCCGCCCTTAATGACACCGACCTGCTGCTGGCGAACGAGAGACAGAGGGATTGTGCGCGTCGCAGTCTTGATTGTGTTGATGAAGCGATTTCATCCCTGAGCAGCGGGATGACCTTGGATGCGGTAGGCGTAAGCATTGACGGGGCGATTTCAGCCCTGCTTGAGCTGACCGGGGAGAAAACCACCGAAGCGGTGGTAAACTAGATATTTTCACGCTTTTGCGTTGGCAAATAATTAAACAAAGAGTATAAACGGCAATATATCAACAATAGGTATTTGCCCTTGCGGGGCATACTATTTGGAAAGGACACGGATCCTAACATGAGATTTTTTGCAGGTCAATATGATGTGGGGGTAATCGGAGCAGGACATGCCGGGATAGAAGCGGCGCTTGCGGCGGCAAGACTGGGCTGCTCCGCCATTATATTTTCAATTAATTTGGACTGGATAGGGAATATGCCCTGCAACCCTTCGGTGGGAGGAACCGCCAAAGGACATTTGGTGCGGGAGATTGATGCGCTGGGCGGAGAGATGGGCAAAGCGGCGGATGCCACCCTGCTTCAGTCAAGAATGCTAAACCGCGGCAAGGGTCCGGCGGTTCATTCGTTGCGCGCCCAGATTGACAGGCGGGAGTATTCAGGGTATATGAAGCATCGATTAGAGACAACCCCCGGTCTGGATATTCTTCAGGCAGAGGTGGTAAAAATCGAGCGCGGCCCCCAAGGGTTTAAGCTGATTACAAGCCTGGATGCCGAATACAGCGCAAAAACGGTTATTATTGCATCCGGTACTTTTTTAAAGGGCAGAATATTTATCGGTGAGGTAAGCTATGAGGGAGGGCCCGATGGGATGTTCGCGGCGACCTCATTGTCTGAATCTTTGAAGGAACTGGGGGTATCCCTTCGTCGATTTAAAACAGGAACCCCTGCCCGCGTTCTCAGCTCCAGCATTGAATATGCAAAAATGGAGGAGCAGGAGGGGGAAGAGCCGGTTATACCCTTTTCTTTTGAGACAAAGAAGAAACTTAAAAACCAAGTTTCCTGTCATATCACATGGACAAATACCGAAACAAAGAGGATTATAAATGAAAATCTGTACCGTTCTCCGCTATACAGCGGGAAGATACAGGGTATAGGAACGAGATATTGTCCCAGTATCGAGGATAAGATTGTGAGGTTCGCAGATAAAGAGCGGCATCAGGTGTTTGTGGAGCCCTGCGGACTTAAAACAGATGAAATGTATTTGCAGGGGCTTTCATCCTCTCTTCCCGCCGATGTTCAGCTTGAATTGCTGCATACCATCCCCGGTCTTGAGGGGGTCAAGGTTATGCGGCCGGCATACGCAATTGAATATGATTGCTGTGACCCCTTGCAGTTGAATGCGGGTTTGGAGTTTATGGATATTCCGGGACTTTACGGAGCGGGGCAGTTTAACGGCAGCTCGGGATATGAGGAGGCGGCGGCGCAGGGATTGGTGGCGGGAATTAATGCCGCCTTAAAGGTGCAATCCCGCCCGCCCATGATTCTTGACAGAGCATCGGGATATATCGGAACCTTGGTTGATGATCTTGTTACCAAGGGTTGTACCGACCCGTACAGAATGATGACCTCCAGGTCGGAATACCGGCTTATTTTACGGCAGGATAATGCTGACGAGAGACTGACCCCGATAGGCCGCGAAATCGGATTGGTTGACGATGAGCGGTGGCAGAATTTCTGCACAAGGCAAGAAGCAAAAAAGGCTGAGAGGAAGCGGCTCCGGGAAACCGTTTTACCTCCGACAGAGCAGCTTAACAGCATACTTGTTTCACGTGAAACAAGTCCGGTCGAAACAGGAGTTCGGCTGGAGGAATTATTAAAACGGCCTCAACTGGACTATGAAACGCTTACCCCGATTGACTTGGGACGACCCGATTTGGACCCCATGGTACGCGAACAGGTAGAGATAGAAATTAAATATGAGGGCTATATTAAACGGCAGCAAGCGGCGGTTGACGAAATGCGGCGGCTGGAAAACAAGCTGCTGCCAGAACAGGCAGATTATAAAGCCATCACCGGGCTCAGAAAGGAAGCGCAGGAGAAGTTGACAAAAATCCGCCCGAGAAGTCTGGGACAAGCATCCAGAATAAGCGGGGTAAGTCCGGCAGATATATCGGTATTAATTGTTTGGCTTAACAGCCAAAGGGAGTGTAACTGATGGAGGCAACAATCGACCGCGATTTGCTTGCTCAAAAGGCGGAAGAGCTTGGGATTTCGCTGAAAGATGAAGCGCTCGACAGGTTTGAAACATATGCCCGAATGTTGGTGGAATGGAACCAAAGAATTAATCTTACCGCGATAACCCGTCCGGATGAGATTGTAATCAAGCATTTTGCGGACAGTCTTACGGTTGCCAACCTTTTACCCGAAGGAGAAATTTCACTTATCGATGTGGGCACCGGTGCGGGTTTTCCGGGGGTGCCCCTTGGAATATTAAGATCGGACATAAAGCTGACCCTGCTTGACAGCCTGAATAAACGACTGGTTTATTTAAAAGAACTTTGCGCAGCCTTAGAAATTCCGGCAACACTGATTCATGCCCGAGCCGAGGAGGCAGGGCAAAAGCAGGAATACCGTGAAAAATTTGATGTCGCGGTGGCAAGAGCGGTGGCTGCCCTGCCGATTCTTTGCGAATACTGCCTGCCCTTTGTTAAAATAGGCGGCAGCTTTATTGCCATGAAAGGACGGCAGGAGAACAGTGAGACCGTGGCGGCGAAAAGCGCTGCATCCGCGCTGGGAGGCAAACTTACACGCGCCGAAAAGATAATTTTGCAAAACGAGGATGAAAACATGGAGCGGTGCCTATTATTGTTCGACAAATATAAGGCAACTTCATCAAAATATCCGCGTATTGCCGCAAAAATAAAAAAACAACCCTTGTAATTATCTTAAACGACAACCAAATACCACAAAATGGTAAATGGCGGAGTGATATACTGACACAGAAAGGAAGTGTCGGTATGAATATAGGAAAAAAAAGAAATAAGTATAAGTCGAACGGACAAATCCTGATGATTCCGACCGGAGATATTTGTCTGAATCCCCAGCAGCCACGGCGGGAAATCAGCTATGAGCGGCTGTTGGAGCTTGCACAGAGCATTGATGAAAACGGGCTGCTGCATCCTATCACCATAACATTTATCGGGAATAAGCCTATGCTGGTGGCGGGGGAGCGGCGGTTGCGTGCCGCGATAATTGCCGGAATGAGAGAGATCCCGTGCATCGAGGTTGAAGCGGACGAGTCTCGAGCTGCCCTGCTTACACTGATTGAGAATATTCAGCGTGAGGATATGAATTACTTTGAGGAGGCAGAGGGAATACGGCGGTTGATTATGGTTCACGGATTTACTCAGGAGGAGGCGGCAAACAAGCTGGGCTGTGCACAGTCTACTGTCGCAAATCGTCTGAGAATATTGCGTCTGTCACAGGAGGAGCGGGAAGTGATACTCAAGGAAGGGCTGACCGAAAGACATGCCCGAGCACTGCTGAGACTTGAGCAGGGTTCAAAACGGTGGGGAGCTCTGCTGAGGATGGCGCAGGCACATCTCAATGTAGCCCAAAGCGAGCGATTGGTTGATGAGCTTCTGGAAGATGAGCAAATCGCGGAAAAGCACAAAAGACCCCTACCCCTTGTGCGGGATGTCAGATTGTTTTTTAATACCGTCAATAATGCAATAGACACAATGCGCAGGTCGGGTATTGAAGCAAAAGCCGAAAAAACCGAGACAGACGAGTACATAGAATACCTTGTCCGCATTCCAAAGGGCAAGACAATGGCACAGGCGGCGGAGTCTGTCAAAAAGAGCGAATGCACCGCGTGACGGGTGAATAATATTAGTTAAAAATAAATATAGGGAAGGCATGGTGTAGGGTATGATTACAGCCAAAACGGCGCGTATTTCATTACAATATGTACCCATAATCGTAAAATTTTATTCGGTGTTGTAGGGGAGGATTCCATATCCTCCCGAATGATTGATACTAATTTAAAATAAATATATAGAAATATCATAATAAGAAGATATACAACGGACTTGGATATTATCTATGTTTATAAATTAAATTAGTATGACACGGTATTTCACCGTATAATTAAACAATTTCCGCACATTATGTGCTCGCAATATGTTGTGATGCCGAACCATTTTCACGCAATCGTTATATTTGAACGGGCGGATATGGAATCCGCCCCTACTACTCTGTAACATCTAAACATTGACAAAACGACATAATATGTGATATACTGAAAGAAAAAAGTGAGGTATATCAAAATGTCGATGTCACCAATATACTTGACGGAAGAAGATAGAAAAGTAGTAGAA
>JAQUHC010000083.1 GCA_028683785.1 Oscillospiraceae bacterium | reverse complement strand
AATATGATGACTCCACAAGTTACTGGAAGCAAATACTGGTCGAAAATGCCAACTTTGATATTGCTTATGACGGTATTGGCAAATCAATGCTCAATAAAGAGCAGTACAGGGATGCAATGAAATATTTTCAGAATTCTAACAATAAAAAGATGTATTCAATAGCTTATAAGGAATTTCGAAACCAAATTGCAAATCGCTACCTTCTTATTATAATTATTTTCTTTGCTGTAATTATAACGGTGCTATACTATCTTTTCCGCTGGATTAAGAATCGCAACAATTCGGACAAATATAAAATAAAGCGTGAAGGGCTTTTAAATCAAATATTATATGGGTTTTATATAATTTTTCATCCCTTTGACGGATACTGGGATCTGAAGCATGAAAGGCGCGGAAGTTTGAAGGCGGCTAATATAATACTGCTCCTTGCTGCCGTTACAATTGTTTTGCAAAAAGTTATGACGGCTTTCCTGTTTAATGCTAATTATTTCGAGCCGATTAATATATTATCAACAGCTATTGGAATTTTAGGACCGGTGTTTCTTTTTATCACTGCAAACTGGTGTTTTACTTCTTTGATGGATGGCAGCGGAAGCTTTAAAGATATTTATGTGGTCACCTCATATTCTTTATTGCCAGTTATCCTGCTGCGGTTGCCACTGATCCCCGTTTCTTACATACTAACGCTAGATGAAGGCGTTTATTTAACTGCTTTTAATTCATTCTCAATCATATGGTCGGTGTTCTTGATTTTCTGCGGCATACTTGTAGTTCATGAATTTACTTTTGGAAAAAATATCGGTATATGCCTGTTTTCTATAGTGGGAATGGCAATTATTATTTTTATAATATTGTTGGTTCTTACAACCTTTCAATACATTGGTTCATTTATAAATTCTATCTTTTTGGAATTGGCTCTTCGCTAATTCGAATTATCGGTTGGTATAGCCAAGGATGCATTTGATATCGGCATGAAAGGAACATGTACAATGGTTAAATCAGGAAACAGAACAGGGGCTCTATTATTAGTATTCGTTGTTATCACATTGATGCTCAGTTCATGCAATAATAAAAGTAATTCCGGGAATCGTTCCAATGACAATTACGATGCAGAGAATATTGAAAACCCGATTTCATTTCTGGGAGTTGCTAACGAATTTAATATAGTAGCTCAAAACGATGATTTGGCCCTTCTCATTAATAAAGAATACGGACTGATTTCATTAAAAAACCGGAAATCAGGTGCGGTTTTTTCAACGACCGGTTATGGTAATGAACTATCAGGTGTTACGCTTGAAAACACAAAGAATTTAGTATATTCACATATAGTATTAGAGTTTTATAATAATCGCGATAAAGAAACAATTTACAATAGCTACGAGCATTGCCTTAAGGATAATCAGATTAAATACAGCGGTATCAGAAACGGGCTTCGGCTTTACTATACAATCGGAAAACCCGATACCAGAACAGTTTTGCCTGATGTGATTACAGCCAAAACAATGGAAAATGTCGTATTCCCTAAAATAGATGAAGAACAAAAAGAAATGATTGATATTTACTTTACCTTATTTGATCCAAATAAGCTTGATGAAGCTTCAATAAATGAAATAGCGAAAAATTACCCTTCGGTTAAAAAAGAGCCTATTTATGTTGCGAAAAATATCGGATTTCGTTTCAAAATAAAGCTGACCGAAATTTTCAAAGGTGCGGGTATAACAATTGATTCATTACAGGAGGAATATGATAAGATCGGGTATGCAGCAAAATATGAAGAACAACCATGCTTTACGATACCGGTAGATTACACTATTAACGATGGTGCTTTCTGTGTTTCTGTAGATTGTTCTCAAATAAAGTATAACAGCACTCTTTTCAAACTGACAAAGCTCGAATTACTTCCCTATTTTGGCTCAATGGATTACACCGAGAACGGATATATGTTTTTGCCGGATGGTTCCGGAATTTTAATAAACGGAAATTCCACTGATACTGAAGGGACAAATCTAACTCTGTTCGGCGAGGATAAAAACGATAATTCGATGAAGGCTGATGAGGAGATTGTCACTAGAAACGCAATTATGCCGGTGTTCGGTATAAAAAACGGTTCGGAGGCTTTGTTCGCAATCATTGAAGAGGGTGCAGGGATTGCAAAACTGTATGCCGGGACTTCTGCTGATCCGTCTACCCTTAATCATATTGCCCCTACTTTTGAGCTTTTGCATCGAGAATCATCCGAATCAAAAGGATTGATTATCGGGTCAAATATTGTTAGGTATGCTAAGAAGTCATATCAAGGTAAAATATCTATACGATACTATTTGTTATCGGAGGAAAAGGCAAATTATGCAGGTATGGCTGAAATATACCGTGATTATCTTTTTGCAGAAAGAAACCCGCTGAAAAAGGAAACACCTTTTTATATTTCCAGTATAGGAACCGTTAACAAAAATGAAAGATTTTTAGGTTTACCTGTAGTAAGGCAGAGGGCAATTACAAATACTGAACAGGCAAAACAGATAATGCAGACACTTATTAGCGAAGGCGTGAATCACATAGCATTTAACTATCACAACTGGATTTGTGATGAGAATGATTCCAAAATACCTTTACACGCCAAGCCTTCTAGGGCAATCGGCGGTAAAAGCGGATTAAACAAATTAAGTGAATTCACAAAACAAAACGACATTGATTTTTTCTTAAATTTGCAGTTGACGTTAGCCTCAAAAAGCAGTTTCCTCGGAGGCTTTAACAGTTGGGCACATAGTGCAAAAGCGCTTGATGGGACGTATGCTTTTGAAGAAGGGTTCTATTTATCGCCCGAAAATATATTAAAGGCTGCCGGCAAGCTTAAGAAAGGACTTGGCAAGTTTAAATCCTGCAAAATTTCAGTAGATACCTTAGGCAGCGATCTTTATTCTGATTATACCGAAAAAAATGGAAAGCTTCGCGAAGAAGCAATATCCTATTATATTCAGACTGCGCAGTTATTAACAGAGGATTCATTACTGCTCACTGATGTAGGCAACTCATATATGCTTCCCTATGTTTCCGACATAACTAATTTACCTCTTTCCGGAAGTCGTTATTCGGCTGAAAGCAAAAGTGTCCCCTTCGCGCCTATGGTATTACATGGATATGTGAACTATTGCGGCGAACCTCTTAACCTTCAAACCGATAAAAGAAAGGAATTTCTCAGAAGTATAGAATATGGAGCGGGATTATATTTTATTTTAAACAACGCAAAATCTGAAATGCTAAAACAGACACATTACACCGATTTATTCTCTTCAGAATATACAGTCTGGATATCAGCAGCTTCCGAATATTACAGGGAAGCCAAAAAAGTATATGAATCTACAGCCGGTGCAAAAATCATTAGAAATGAAAATGTTGGCGATAATGTTTACAAGACTGATTACGATAATGGAATTAGTGTTTATGTGAATTATAATTCACAAGACTGTTCAATTGATGGATATAAGATACCAAAAAAATCCTTTGTACTGGCAGGAGAGTAAACACATTAAAATGTAAGGGGTTGAGATGGTTGGTAAAAACAGTAAAAAGGCGTCTGGACAATTTGACGCTGAAGACTAAAAAAGCAATTACCGGTATATTCTTTGTTTCACCCTTTATCTTCGGCTTAGTTTTTATTTATATAGAAGCGATTATTGAATCGATTTCTTACAGCTTCGGCAAATTTGATGAAAACCTTAACAACGTAATTATCGGATGGGATAATTATAGGAGGGTCTTGTTTATTGATCCTGATTTTGTAAGAAATGTAGTGGAATCTATCGGCACATTATTTGTCAATACAGCAGTAATTATTATTTATTCGATTTTCGTATCATGTCTCCTTAACAGAAATCTGAAGGGTAAAGGCCTATTCCGAGCAATGCTATTTTTGCCGGTTATTATTTCTGCAGGTGTCATAAGTAAAATCCAGTCATATGATATGGTCAATCTGTTCTCGGGAATAAGTAGTGCCGGAGGTGATGTTTCTCAGGTATCAAATGCCCTATTCCAGTTAGATACCATGAAAAAACATATAATGTCTTTTAACATTGTTCCCCAAGTATCAGGGGTTGTTGCTGCAGCTATTCAAAATATTTATACGATAATTAACAGGTCGGGCGTACAGATAGTAATTTTCCTTGCGGGTTTGCAGTCCATTTCGCCGTCTATTTATGAATCGGCACGCGTAGAGGGCGCATCAGGATGGGAGGTCGTATGGAAGATTACGATGCCGATGCTAAGCCCGCTAATCCTGGTTAGTGTCGTCTACACCGTAATCGATTCCTTCACAAATGCAAACAATCCAATTATTATAAAAATCTACCGCTATATTATGGAAACAATAGACTATGGTTTGGCGTCCGCTATGGCTTGGATATATTTCCTCTTAATATCTGTAATATTAATTGCGGTATTAGCCACTCTATCAAGATTTGTTTATTACGAAAATCGGTAACGGTATTCACAATATTTTATAAGGGCTGTTGATTATGGAGCTTAACAGAATGTGCCACAAGGCCGGAATGTATTTTAATACCAAGCGAATAAAGATATGGGGTATTAACATCATATGTTATTGCATTTTATTATGTATTACATTTTTAATAATATATCCATATATATCAAATACCTCAAACGCATTTAAAAGTGAAGCTGATCTGCTGGATAAAACAGTGGTGTTTGTACCAAAAGAATTCAGCATGGATACAATCCGCTTAACATTAAGAGCCATGCACTATCAGGACGCATTAAAAAATTCGTTTTTACTATCTGTAATTGTTGGGGTTTTACAGACATTAACAAGTGCAGTTATTGGATATGGCTTTGCAAGATTTCGTTTTCCGGGAAGAAATCTGCTGTTCAGCATTATGATATTTACAATAATTATTCCCCCGCAAATTATCATGATGCCGCTATATATGCGCTTTAAGGAGTTTGATTTTTTCGGCATCATTCAGGCTGTTGCGGGTCAGTCCCCTAACGTTTTGAATTCTTTTATACCTTTTATAGTGCTTTCGGTTTTGGGGTTAGGTCTTAAACAGGGTCTTTATGTTTATTTGATAAGGCAGTTCTTTAAGAATATGCCGCGGGAGCTTGATGATGCTGCCTACATAGACGGTGCTGGGGAATTAAAAGTTTTTTATAAAATTATGCTTCCAAACGCAATACCTATAATGCTAACAAGTTTTTTGTTATCATTCTCATGGCAGTGGACAGACAATTATTTTACTCCTCTAATGATACAGGATCTTTACAACTTGCCGGTTGCAATTAGTTCTATAGGTAATTACCTTCTTTACGATATAGATCCAATTGTGCGAACGGCGATGATGGGAACGGGCGTTATTCTTATTATTTTACCGATTCTGCTTATCTACTGTTTCCTGCAGAGATTCTTTATTCAGGGTATAGAACGGAGTGGAATAGTTGGATAAAGATATTAGATTAAGATATTAGATTAAGAACAGCCGGTTGAAATAAAACTTCATTCAACCGGGTTCTTGTGCATTTTGGTTTCGAATATATGATCTTTACCAAAAACCGCACAAACCTCAACATCAGAAAGGAATGTAATAAACTGTGAAAATTTTCTGTGTTATTTCACACACACACTGGGACAGAGAGTGGTATCAAACTTTTGAGGTGTTTAGGCTGCGTCTTGTAGATTTGATTGACAGATGCTTAGATTTGCTCAAGAACAATTCGGATTATATATTTCATCTTGATGCTCAAACGATAGTAATTGAAGATTATTTGGAGATTCGGGAAAGCAAAAGGGAACAACTCGCCGAATATATACAGCAGGGAAGACTCATTGTAGGACCGTGGTATCTGCAAAACGATTTTTATTTGACCAGCGGAGAATCAACTATCAGAAATCTGATTTTAGGGCATAGAATAGCCGAAAAGTACGGTTCATGCCAAAAAGTCGGGTATGCCGCCGACCAATTCGGAAATATATCGCAATTGCCGCAGATATTAAAAAACTTCGAAATTGACAATTTTATCTTTGGCAGAGGATATACTCAATATGAAAAAAACGATGATGGGCACTACTATCGCAAAAGTCTTCCCAGCGAATTTATTTGGAGGGGTGCCGATGGCACTGAATTGCTGGCAATTAATATGCCGTTTTGGTATAATAACGCCCAGAGGTTTCCGGATAATATAGAAAAATCACTTAAACTCCTCGAAAAAATCGAAAATTTATTTGAGAATTTAGCGGTTACGCCTTATCTTCTGCTAATGAACGGGGTGGATCACCTTGAAGCGCAGGATGATTTGATTCCTATTTTAAATACACTGAACACAAGGCTAGATGATAAAAGGCGTGTTTTCCAATTCAAACTGGAGGATTATGTCCGCCAAGTCAAAGAATATATTGATAAACACAATATTAAACTAACGGTTAAAGCAGGCGAGTTGCGCGAGGGCGGGGACTTTGATCTCCTAAAGGGTACCCTGTCTTCACGCATATATTTAAAAAAGCTAAATGTTGAGGCACAAAACCGACTTGAATGTCATCTTGAGCCACTGTACTCAATGCTTGAGTTAGCAGGAATGAATGGAATTTATTCGCTTGAAAATTTTCAATATATGTGGAAAGTGCTGATAAAAAATCATGCGCATGATTCCATCTGCGGATGTAGTTTGGATAATGTTCATAAGCACATGGAAGATAGTTATTTACGTCTTGATGAAGTTTACAATGAAATGCTGAACAAGGGTATGGAAAAAGCGGCAGAGCATATGGATATTGTTTTGTATGAGAATAATAATTATGTTATTGCTGTCGCAAACACGACTGAATTTAGACAAAGCAGGTTGGTCAAGGTTACCGTTGATGTCCTAAAAAAGGACAATTACAGCGGCATTGTTATTACTGATTCGGATGGAAACCTGGCCGATTATTCCATAATATCGCGTAGGGACGCTGTTAAAGATGTAAACAGCCCGCTTAATTTGCCCGGCAAGCTGGATGTCGACAGATACGAAGTTTACCTTTATGTAAAAGATATTAATCCGCTATCCTTTAAAGGATATATAGTGAGCAAGGGTGAAAACCAAAACGGGCTGATTTATAACCGGCTGGAATCGAGTTCGAAATTTATAATGGAAAACGATTATCTCCTAGTGAAGGTCTATAAAAACGGTAGTGTTGACTTATATGACAAAAGGCAGGAAAAATGGTTTAAAAATGTTATAGACATTGAGGATACAGCCGACAGAGGAGATTCTTATGTTTATGGTGATTCAGGGGATAATGCTATAAAAGGTTCCGATTTTAATGCAGAGGTTTCTGTTTTAGAAAACAACAACATGGTTTCATGCGTTGAAATCAAAAGGGATATGTTTGTTCCTGAGCATTACGATTTCCTGAATAGGAGACAATCTGATAATAAAACAAAATGCTCTGTCAATCTAAAGCTTTCTCTTGAAAAGGGTTCTGAATTTTTAAAGGTCAGCTATGAAATTGACAATACCGCACATGACCACAGGATGCGGCTTTTGGTTCGTACAGGCGTTGAGGATGATTCAATAATTGCGGATAACCCCTTCGACATTACCTGTCATAAGGATGATAGCCATTTTGGCGCTACAATGAGCAAGGTTGTGTCAAATACATCCTTTGCGCTGCTTGAAAAAGACGGAAACGGTGTGGCTGTCCTTACCGAGGGAATGCATGAGGCAGAGCATATGCCTGGCGATAAAGCAATTGCTCTTACCATGGTTCGTTGCACTGGTGTTATTAATCGCTCTTATGACTTATCCGAGGGAGGTGGCGAAAACTGGCGTGTACCGGAAAACCAATGTATTAGAATGATAACCGGCGGAATTGGAATACTTCCCTATACCGGCGGATATATAAATGCTGGAATACAAAAGTATGCTAAGCTGTTCAGAAATAAGCCACTTGTATACTTTACTTCATGCGATACAAGAAAATTTAAAGTCGGAAGAGCGACCGTGCAGGAAACGGATTTGGATGATTATTATTATCTAACTGATCCGTATGAGAAAGTAAAAGTTAAAGATAATAAGTCCCTGGCCGATATCAACGGAACAGGGATTACGGTTTCCGCCCTTAAAAAAGCCGAGGGAGGGGACGGTATTATTCTTCGAATGGTAAATCTCGACGAAAAGGCTCAAAATTTAACTATAAAAGTAAACGGGGTTATTTATCAAACCTCAATGAATGAAAAAAACAGGGATTACCTTTGCGAAAATGAACTTAACTGCAGCTTACCGTCAAAGAAAATATCTACTTTATTCATTAACCACAATAAACATTAAAATGATTTCTAAGTAAAAGCTATAAAACCCGTGAATCTCGATCTATTGCATGAGTATATTTTCGTTATGCCCCAAGGCAAAGTTAAGTCAAATTGTAAGATAAAGTGATGAATCAGGATATCTATTTTTCTTTAAATATGGGTATGAAAGCGGTGTAAAAATGAAGCGTTTACGGAAAGATTATATTGATTATATGACGCATCAGCAGGTTGAACGTCCATTTTTCTGCGAGCTGTTCGGTCCATTAATAGGCTTGGAAAAAGAATGGGAGGAACAAGGGGCGTCATCTGACCAATTGAATTTAACTGGATTTTGCTTCGATTATATCGATATATTTACGGTTGGTAACACGGGTGCAATCAACTGCTTTAAGGAACAAATACTTGAAGATACCCAAGATTACATAATAAAAACCGATTATTTGGGCAGAACCGTAAAAATGTGTAAGGGCACATCTACAATTCCGCTTCCTTTAAATTTTCCGGTTAAGGATATGAAAAGCTGGTATAAAATCAGGCACATGTTTGAATATGACAGCTGTAGGGTGGATTCTAAGCAAATAGAACGTGCAGTTGATTTACAGGAAAAAGGTGTGTTGATCTGCGCAAATATACAAGGTGGCTTTGATATACTGCGGGAGCTAATGGGCGCGGAAATTGCTTGCATTTCTTTCTTTGAGCAACCTGAATTAATTGAAGACATTTTAAGCACAATTTCAGAAACAAATATTAAAGTGTTAGACAGAATAAGTAGTAAAATCACCATAGACCATTTGGGAGTCCATGAGGATATGGCGGGAAAACATGCACCTCTGGTAGGTCCGAACATAGTAAGAGAGTTTATTAAGCCTTATTACCGGAAAAGCTGGGATCTGCTTAATAAGAGGGGTACAAAATTGTTTAGTCAAGATAGCGACGGAAATATGAATGCCGTAATTGACAGCTTTATTGAATCCGGAGTTAATATATTTTATCCCTGCGAGCCTGCCGCCGGCATGGATATTGTTCAGCTTCGCAGGAAATATGGCAATAAAATCGCCTTTAAAGGCGGTATTGATAAACATGTATTACGCGGCT
>JAQUHC010000082.1 GCA_028683785.1 Oscillospiraceae bacterium | reverse complement strand
TTTATGCGCCGCTGTTCCTGTATATGTTAATCCGCAGGTCAACCATGAATTGGGTATCGCCTTGGGCATGGCATTCGAGGATGTTGAAAGTGCTGTATCGCAAAACCCGGATGCCAAGGCTGTATTTGTGAACAATCCGACATATTACGGTGTATGCTCAAATCTAAAGGCTATAACCGAGCTGGCACACGCCCACGGGATGAAGGTACTGGCGGATGAAGCGCACGGTACTCATTTTTATTTCGGGGATAATCTTCCCCTAAGTGCAATGGCGGCAGGTGCCGATATGTCATCGGTGAGTATGCACAAATCCGGAGGTTCACTTACACAAAGCTCGTTTTTGCTTGTCGGAGATGGCATAAACAAGGATGCCGTACGTCAGATTATCAACCTTACCCAGACGACCAGCGCTTCCTATCTGCTCCTTTGCAGTCTTGACCTTTCTCGAAAAAGGCTGGCTCTAGACGGAAAGGATATTTTCAAAAAAGTAAATGAAATGTCACAATATGCGCGTGATGAAATAAATAATATCGACGGCTATTATGCATACAGCGGCGAACTCATTAACGGAGATACAATTTTTGATTTTGACTCCACCAAGCTTTCAGTCAACACTTTGGACTTGGGTTTGGCGGGAATCGAGGTTTATGATATACTAAGAGATGAATATGATATACAAATAGAGTTTGGTGATATCGGCAACATCCTTGCCTATATATCGGTGGGAGACAGCTATAAGGATATAGAAAGGCTGGTTGGAGCACTCTCGGAAATTGCACGGCGATATAAACGGGACAAAGCCGGAATGATAAATCACGAATACATTAATCCGCGGGTTGTCCTGCCGCCGCAGCAGGCGTTTTATTCAGATAAAGAGCCGCTGGATATGCGAAAAAGCAGGGGCAGGATCAGCGGAGAATTTGTAATGAGCTATCCCCCCGGTATTCCGATTTTGGCGCCGGGCGAGGAAATAACCCAAGAAATTATTGATTATATTGAATACGCACGGGATAAGGGCTGTTTTTTAACCGGTACTCAGGATTGGCATGTCGAAACCATCCGGGTATTAAAGCTGTGAGAACAGGGAAAAACGCCGCAGGGGGTTTGAAATTTGGACTTATGGTATTCTGAAATGCATACAAAGAATGTGAAGCTGTCAATCAAGGTCAGCAGGCAGATTTACAGCGGTCAGAGTGATTTTCAGCGTATTGATGTGCTGGAATCTCCGGAATTCGGTCGGTTTCTGACAATCGACGGATATATGATGCTGACGGAAAAGGATGAATTTATCTATCATGAGATGATGGTGCATCCCGCGATGGCGGTGCATCCAGAGCCAAAGCGTGTTTTGGTGATCGGTGCAGGCGACGGCGGCGTGGTTCGGGAACTGGTTCGGTATTCATCGATAGAGCATATTGATTTGGTTGAGATCGACCAACATGTTATTGAGGTCTGTAAAAAGTATCTGCCCACAACATCAAGCGAGCTTGATAACCGACGGGTGACAATCCACATACAGGACGGGCTTAGATTTATTCGCAAGTGTAAGGACGAATATGATATTATAATTGTTGATTCTACCGACCCCTTCGGGCCGGGAGAAGGACTTTTTACAAAGGAGTTTTACGGAAACTGCTTTAAGGCATTGAAAGATGACGGTATAATGGTAAATCAGCATGAAAGCCCGTTTTACTCGGGGGATGCCATAGCAATGCAGCGGGCGCATAAACGAATTGTGGAATCCTTCCCCATCAGCAGGGTATATCAGGCGCATATCCCGACCTATCCGTCAGGTCACTGGCTTTTCGGATTTGCTTCAAAAAAATACCACCCTATACGGGATTTTGATTATGCCGGATGGCGGGCTTTGGGGCTGAAAACCCGATACTATAACACTCAGCTTCATGTGGGGAGCTTTGCACTGCCTAACTATGTAGAGGAGTTGCTGGAGAATGTCGAACATCTTGAATAGAAACATTGATTGCTTCATCGGCTGCCAAAGCGAATATCGGGATGCGGATATCGTTATTTTCGGCGCGCCCTTTGATTCCACCACCTCTTACCGACCCGGGGCGCGTTTTGCATCCAAGTCCATCCGCTCCGAATCCTTTGGAATTGAAACTTACAGCCCTTATCAGGACGGCGATATATCCGACTTCAAGGTCTTTGATGCCGGGGATTTAGAGCTTTGCTTTGGCGACCCCCGCCCGGCACTTCAAAAAATCGAGGAATTTACCGCTGAAATTCTGAAGGACGGCAAGCTTCCGATAATGATAGGCGGAGAGCATTTGGTGACCTTGGGTGCGGTCAAGGCGGTTGCAAAGCAATGGGACAATCTGCATATAATACATTTTGATGCACATGCCGACCTTAGGAACGATTATCTCGGGGCTGAGCTGTCACATGCTTCGGTTATGAGAAGGATTTGGGATCTGGTTGGAGATAATAAGATATTCCAATTCGGCATCCGTTCGGGGGATAAGGCAGAATTCCTCTGGGCAAAAGACCATGTAAAAATGAATAAATTTAATTTTAACGGGCTGGAAGATGTTATAAATTCTTTAGATGGGAAGCCTGTCTACCTAACCATTGATTTGGATGTACTGGACCCTTCGGGTTTCCCTGGGACAGGCACTCCCGAAGCCGGAGGCGTCAGCTTTCTCGAGCTGCTGGATGCGATAATAAAAACCGGCAGGTTAAATGTGGTGGGCTGTGATATAAATGAGCTTTGTCCGGTTTATGATCAAAGCGGAATATCCACAACAATGGCATGCAAAATATTAAGGGAATTGATTTTGGCTCTAATATAAGCAGAAAGGAATTTGATTTTAATGGGAAAAGCACTGATTATCGGATGCGGCGGTGTTGCAAGTGTAGCCATCCATAAATGCTGTCAAAACAGCGATGTTTTTGAAGATATTCTGATAGCAAGCCGAACAAAGAGCAAGTGTGATGCTTTAAAGGCCAAGCTGGACGGCGGAAAAACCAAAATCTCTACTGCACAGGTGGATGCCGACAATGTAGATGAGCTTATCGCTCTGATCAATGATTATAAACCGGATTTAGTGCTGAACCTTGCACTACCCTATCAGGATTTGACCATAATGGATGCCTGCCTTGCCACAAAAACCGACTACATTGATACGGCTAATTATGAACCCTTGGATACGGCAAAATTCGAATATAAATGGCAGTGGGATTATCACGACAGGTTTAAAGCCGCCGGCATCACCGCTCTGCTGGGCAGCGGATTTGACCCGGGCGTAACCGGAGTATTCTCGGCATATGCACAAAAGCACCTGTTTGATGAAATCCACGAAATCGATATTCTCGATGCAAACGCAGGGGATCACGGTTATCCCTTTGCCACAAATTTTAACCCCGAAATTAATATTCGAGAGGTAACCGCCAAGGGCAGCTATTGGGAAAACGGCAAGTGGATTGAAACAGAACCGATGGAGATAAAGCGGGAGTATAATTTCCCCGAAATCGGTAAAAAAGATATGTATCTTCTCCACCATGAGGAGATTGAATCCCTTGCAAAAAATATTAGAGGAGTAAAACGGATACGCTTTTTTATGACCTTCGGCCAAAGCTATCTGACCCATCTTAAATGCCTTGAAAATGTCGGTATGACTTCTATCAAGCCCATCATGTTTGAAGGCAGACCCATTGTTCCCCTTCAATTTTTAAAAGCCGTTCTTCCCGACCCGTCAACACTCGGTCCGCGTACCCATGGCAAGACAAATATAGGCTGTATTTTTAAGGGCATCAAGGACGGCAAAACGCGAACCCATTATATTTATAATATCTGCGACCATCAGGATAGTTACCGCGAGGTCGGCTCACAAGCAATTTCCTATACAACAGGTGTTCCCGCCATGATCGGCGCAATGATGCTTATGACCGGGACATGGAAGGGAGCCGGGGTTTTCAATATAGAAGAGTTTGACCCAGACCCATTTATGGATGCATTGAACAAATGGGGGCTACCGTGGCAGCAGGAAGAAAACCCCGAATTGGTTGAGTGATTAAAATGAAACCGAAATTCGATATAAACACCCTCCCAACGCCTTATATTATTGTAGATGAGTCGGGTCTTATTCGGAACCTTGAGATTTTAAAAAAAATAATAGATAAAACCGGATGCAAAATTCTGCTTGCCCAGAAAGCGTTTTCAATGTTTGCGCTCTATCCTAAAATTGGTGAATACCTTCACGGCACGACGGCGAGCGGATTATATGAGGCGAAACTGGGGCATGAGGAAATGGGCGGAGAAACTCACATATATTCCCCTGCCTATAATGAAGACGAATTCACCGAGATAACAAGTATATGTGATTATGTGGTTTTCAATTCCTTTAATCAGTGGGAACGGTTTGGGTCACGCGCACTGGATGCCGGGTGCTCATGCGGGTTAAGAATAAACCCGGAATGCTCAACCCAGGAATGCACAATATATGACCCTTGTGCTCCCTTTTCCCGCCTTGGCATCCCCATAAGCGGATTCAAAAATGTACTCCCTAAGGGTGGAGTCATCCCGGGTATTACAGGGCTGCATTTTCACACCCTTTGCGAGCAAAATTCAGACGCTTTGATAAAGACGCTGGATGCCGTCGAGCAGAAATTCTGCGAATATCTGCCCCATCTTAAATGGATAAATTTAGGGGGCGGGCATCATATCACGCGGGATGATTATGATATTAAAGGGTTGATATCCGCCATCCTTCGTATAAAAGAAAAATACGGCTTGACCGTATATCTCGAACCCGGTGAAGCCGTTGTATTAAATGCAGGTTATCTGGTGTCCTCTGTGATGGAAGTGCTGGATTACGGCAAGCCCATCGCCATTCTGGACACCTCTGCCGCTTGTCATATGCCGGATGTGCTTGAAATGCCCTATCGCCCACCGATAATTGATGGGGATATTCCAGGTGGAAAGGCTTATACCTACCGTTTAAGCGGTCCTACCTGCCTTGCAGGGGACATAATCGGAGACTACTCGTTTGACAAACCGCTTGCCACCGGTGATAAGGTTATATTCGGGGATATGGCACATTACACCATGGTGAAAAGCAACACATTCAACGGAATGAAGTTGCCCTCCATCGCAATTGCAGAGCCTGAAGGTAAGATTCGGCTTGTCAAGTCGTTCGGTTATGAGGATTTCAAAAGCAGGTTGTCATAAATGGTATTACGGATGATACCAATTGTCTACCCATCCGTCGCCGTTCTTATCCAGATTGGAATAGGAGGCAATTTCACTGTAAACAAATAAGACTATATCCATACTCGGGGGCAGATATACCTTTTTTTCATTTGTATTAAACATCATTATCTTCCCTTTTGAATACTAATGCTTATCTCGATTATTATATGATACTAAATCCAACTATAACTATTCCATAATTATCGCTCATGGCGCGTTCTTCCTATACTAATTTAATTTAAATTAGTATTAGGAACGCATCGCTCTATTCTGGAATGTTTTAGAATGGATTTAGTATGAGATAAGCATTATATTTATTATTTCCCATGACCACTCGTTCAATGTTGCCCATATCTTTAAATATCTTAATGTCGGTGAGACCTGCCGATTTAAATAACTCGGCAACTGTTTGTGATTGTCCTATTCCTACCTCAACCGCACATATACCTCCTTTTTTAAGCAAAGGCAGCCAATCCCGCGCAATGGCACGGTAAAAAACCAGCCCGTCTCCCCCGTCCAGCGCCATTTTGGGTTCGTGTTTAACCTCCCGCATTAAATGATCAAGTTTGTCTGTCGGAATGTATGGAGGATTTGCTAAAATCGCGTCATATCCCTCTTTAAAAAGGGCCGAATCCTTCAGCACATCTGCCTTAACCGGGGTTACATTTAACTCAGGATACTTGGCACAATTGCGTTTGAGATAGCCCAACGCCCGCTCGGATAACTCGACCGCCGTTACTTCGGTACCCTTACAAAGGTCGGCAATTCCCAGCCCGACACAACCGCTGCCCGCACACAGGTCAAGCACCTGCGGATTAATTATCCCTTTAAGCCGCTCAGCGGCAACCTCGCATAAAAGCTCGGTATCGCTGCGGGGTATAAGTACCCCCTCACCGACATAAAGCGTAAGGGAAAGGAAATCCCATTCACCTAGTATATACTGAAGCGGGTATCCGTTTGCGCGCCATTCTGCCGCTTTCTCGATAGTCTTAATCATTTTTGTCGGGACGGTATCTTCCCCTTTTAAAGCAAGCCGTCCACGCGGAATTCCTGCAAACCTCTCAAACAAACAGGAGGCATCAAAGCCGGCGCTTTCACATCCGGCAACCTCAAATTCTGCCGTTATGCTCCGATACAGTTCAGAGTATGTCATGGTATAATCACAGCCTATCGGTTTTGGGGTCGTCGGGTATAACGGCGGTAAATGACTTTATTGCAACCTCAATCATATCATCGGTTGGTTCTTTTGTCGTGACACGCTGCAGCCACAGTCCCGGTGCTGAAATGGCACGAACAATCCAATGGTCGCTTCTTCCCGCAATTTTAATAAGCTCATATCCGATGCTTACGACAATGGGGATTGTCAGCAGCTTAATAGCGGTACGCAGCGCGATATTGGTAACCGGAATAAACATTGATACCACAATACCCACAAGCAGCATTAGTATCATAAACGATGTCCAGCAGCGCGGATGAAATCGTATCTGCCGCCTCACATTTTCGACCGTAAGCTCCTGCTCTTTTTCAAAGCAGAAGATTGTTTTGTGCTCCGCGCCGTGATACATAAATACACGTTTTATATCCTTCATCAATGAGACCGACGCGATATAAGCAACAAACAGAATAATCCTAATAAGCCCTTCAAATACTGCGCGCAGTATGCGATTATTAAGAGCAGGAAAGTAATTGCTCAGAAGGTCGAATAAAAACACCGGCAGTAAAATAAACAGAGCGATGGTAAGAATAATACCGAAAATCATGCTGATTACAAATATAAGTGTCATCCCGAACTTTGAAAACCCCTCGGACGATTGCTTTTGCTCGCCTTCAACCTCTTCATCCCGGATTTGTAACGGATCGGGAGGGGTGTCTGCTTCATCAGGCAGCATATCCTCTCCGTTTGCCGCAGTGATTGCCTCGACAGCCACCCTTTCTTTCTTGCGCGGCTTGGGCTCATCATCCTCAATGCCGGCCAGCTCTGCCGAGCGCATAAGGCACTTATAACCTGTTGCCATTGAATCGACGAAATTAATTATGCCTCTTATAAACGGCAATTTAAGTATTTTCGGGCGCTTTTTAGTGTATGTTGCCCAGCTTTCCAGTACAATTTCACCCTCGGGATTTCTAACCGCCATGGCGGATTTTTCGGGTCCGCGCATCATAACTCCCTCGATTAAGGCTTGCCCGCCTATCGAGGTTTTCTTTTTCACTTCAACCTTATTTTTACTCAAAATTATTGATTCCTTTCTTTCATATACATAGATTGCTATAACACTGACGGCATCCGGCTTTCGGGCGGGGCAACGGGAAGAGTAATGGTGACGGTTGTTCCCACCGCCTCTTCACTGTCAATTTCAAGTCGGCCCTTATGTCTTCGGATTATTTCATCGGCCAGTGCCAGCCCTATTCCTGAACCCGGCTGACTTTTATTTGCTTTATAAAACCGCTTTTTAATATTCGGGAGGTCTTGCTTTGATATCCCGACACCTGTATCGCTTATTACGATCTGAACATGTCCCACCATATCTGCGGTTTCTATGCGTATACGCCCATCCCGATTGGAGTATTTAATCGCATTATCCACAACATTTATAAAGACCTGTTTAAGCCTGTCAGGATCACCGAGTACCGGAGGCAACACTTCGGGCTCGATATATATAAGCTCCAGCCCTTCACGCATTGCCCTGCTGCGGAACAGCACCACAGCTTCTCCGAGTTCAGCCGAAACATCAACCCGCTCGAATTTCATAACCATATGTCCACCCTGCATGCGCGAAAAATCCAACAGTTCTTCAACAATAGACGTAAGGCGCTCGACTTCACTTGTTATTACCTCAATGCCCTTTTCGGTCATCTCAACATCCTTAGGACCTGACTCCCTTATGGTCTCCGCCCAACCCTTAATGGCCGTAAGGGGGGTGCGAAGCTCATGTGAAACCGATGAAATGAAATCGTTTTTCACCTTTTCTGCCGCCGAAATTTCGCCTGCCATATAATTTATTGTATCGCAAAGTTGACCGATTTCGTCATTTGTTTTTTTCTCTATTCTGGAATCATAATCCCCCAAAGCAATCTGTCGCGCAGCCTGGTTTATTTCGGATACAGGGCGCACTATAGAACTGATAAAGTAAGAGCTTGACATCATAACAAAAAATAAAATCGCCGTACCGATAAGAACAATCAGCCCTAAAAAAACCCATATCTGCCTGTCAATCTGTGCAAGAGAGGTAATATAACGAATACCGCAGAATGCAGCCCCATCGCTGTTGTGAAGCGCCAGCGTCATCGACATGATTCGTTCGCCGGCCTTGTTTTTTCCGGTCCATAAACCGCGAAAATCATCAGCCTGTAAAGCCTTAGTATAATCTGGCTTGACCGATTTATCAGGGGCGAAACCCATGGATGATACAATAACCTCTCCGTTGCTGCTTAAAACCTGCATTTCCAGCTTTTCCTTATCCTCAAAGTTTTGGACCAGCTCGATTGCCAGAGAACCAAGATTCAGGTTGGTGGTGCTTGATGAAATAAGCTGATCCAATATCGGACCTACCGAATCAATTCTGGAGGATAGTGAGTATTCGGCGCTTTTATAGTAATATGAGCGGAACGATATCACAAAAGCAGTGCCGAAAACCACCAGCAACGCAAATATTATTCCGATGCTGTTGAATACCCAGCGCCTCATGATGCTTGCTTTTCGCTCCATCTCTTATCCTCCTTTTAAAACAATTTACAAAATAACTATGCGCCGATAGCTAACAGCATTAAAGATGCTCATTTAATAAAAGCTTTTGTTTCAATCGATTTTTATATGCATATTGCAATTGTCTTCTGTCAAAACTCGGATTTGCTGAGTGAATAATGCTATGATGGTTCGGGCAAACAATCATCAAATTACTTGCATCAGTATTAAGGCTGGTAACGAAATAATCGATATGATGTGCTTTTGCATCATTATTCTCTACCCTCATCCCATCCATTTATAGCCCAAACCCCATACCGTAACGATAAAGCGGGGCTCGGATGGGTCATCCTCTATCTTCATTCTGAGGCGACGGATGTTTACATCCACAATCTTTTCCTCACCGTAATATTCCTCTCCCCAAACTCTGTTGAGAATATCTGTACGGTTGAGCGGTTTGCCCGGATTTGACAGGAAATACTCCATAATCTGAAATTCCACCTGTGTGAGTTCTATCGGCTTCCCCTGCTTTTCAAGGCTGCGATTACGCAGATTGAGTTCGAAATCGCCTCTTGTAATTTTTTCGAGAAAATTCACCTCTGAACGCGAGCGAGCAGCAACAACCCG
>JAQUHC010000081.1 GCA_028683785.1 Oscillospiraceae bacterium | reverse complement strand
ATAACGCCCCAAAACCGACCCCACCGTATCGGCACATTTGCGATAGGCTTTGTCGGGTGTCAGATTATTTTCGTGCATGGTATATAAAATCCGGCGGTGTACCGGTTTAAGCCCGTCCCTCACATCCGGAAGGGCACGCGAAACTATAACCGACATTGAATACTCAAGAAAACTTTTTTTCATCTCCTTGTTGAGATCAACATCTATTACCTTTGATGTAAGCTGTGTGTTCTGCTCGTCCATTTTATGAACCATGCCTTTCTGTATTTTTACCCTTTATGTTTATGAATTAAATTAGTATCAACAAAAGCTTTGAGCGCTTCGAAATCCCCGATACATCTTTTCGGGATGCGCAGGAAGGTGGTATGTGAAAAGAAATCAACACTGTCCGGCCGCTCCACCGCTCTGTTGACCGACGACCAGGCAACCCGAACCCCTCGCAGATTACTGCGGGAATTTATAATAATACCCGGCCGTTTAAGCTTAACCGTAATGGTTGAGCTGTCCTGCATATTATCAAAAGCGCGGCCTGCACGGGCGCGGGGAGCCAGCACCCGAACCCCGATAAAGACGGCTGTTATAACAGGATATAATATTATTCCGGTCTTAAACCCATATATAAACCCCAAAAACAGCGCCCCGAGTATTGCAATAATGCTGTATAGCGGCAGCAGCTTTATAAAAGAACGAATTGCCGTATCGGTCGCAATCTTAACAAATTCCTCTCGATTATAGTTTATTTCAATGTTTATCGCTTCTTCTTGCTCCCATTCCTGCATCCTTTCGTTCAATTCCGGAGGGAGAATAGGTTCTGTTGCCGAGGGCACAATCCGAGCCTGAACCTTCTGCCGCGTTATCGGTATGGCGGTTAATGCCGCCTGTCTTACCGCTTCGCATAATTCGGGGGTCAGGCAGCGGGCAGGAATAACAATTGCAGGGGTGCGGGCGGATAAAATAACAATCATATCCGCCGTCTCTATATAAATTGCATTATCTTCAAACATAAGGCGGGCGGTTATTTCGGTATTTTTCTTTTGGATGCGATCGGTATACACCGTGATAATACCGTAATACGACTGACCCCCCATCATACTGCGGTCATATGACCGGCCGGCATTCTTCTTTATAATGTGAGCGCCGCCGGTAAACACAAAAAGACCGCTCAGTGTGAAAACCAATACCAAAACAAGCGAAAAAATGTCGATTTTGCCTTGTACGATTGCTTCGGGCAACATGGCAAACAGGCTGATGCCGCCCAACACCAGTAATAATATCATCTGGGTGCGCTTGAACCGCAGAAATCCGATGGTTTTGGAGACCAGCAGGTTAAACTCTATAAACTCCTCCCTCGTTATGTCAACGGGAAAAGATACTATGCTGTCATTATCATTTTGTCGGTTTATATCGTCCATTGCTTTCCTCCAATTTGAACGGGAGCTGATTACGCGATTTTTGCGCTTCCGGCGGCAGCCTCCAATATACTGCGAAGCTGATTTTCCTGTTCGGTATCCAGCAGCCGTTTGGGAATCGCCATGCTCAGCTCTTTGCCTACCTCCAGCCCGAACAAGGCGGGTGTCTCAACCCATTCGGTAAGGATGGAAAGGGGAAGTTCACCTTGAATTCTCCCGTTTTGAACGGTTACTCGATCGGTGTAAAATATATATGTCGTGGCGAAATGCAGGTCTTCCTTCTCCTCAAATTCTCGTGCGGCCGCCCCTCGGTCAAGTATGGGAGCAATAAGACCGTCATAACAAACAAGGAACAGCCCCGCGAAAACAAGGCAGGCGGCGGGGGAAGGCGACAAAAATATATAACTGCCGAAAAAAAGCCCTGCCACCCCGCATAATATCAGCACGGTACCAAATCCCATAGTAAGCCGAGCGGTTTTCCTTCGATGCTTTCGTTTTGATATGGCGACCGCTTGGCTGTATTCCTCTCGGGTAACAAGAACGCTTAGAGATAATACGCTTTTTTCTTCCATTTGTTTTTCACCCTTTCGCACACAGCGCTATACCCTTGTCTGTCTTTCTCGGAATTTTATCAAAACACCCAGTTTTTCCTGACCCGACGACGGCGGGTAAACACCGTTCTTAAAAAGGAAATGATCTCTTCGGCTTGTTCGGGCGGCAGGCACCGCTTGGGAATAATCAACATTCGCTCCCTGTCCTTTATAAGAACCAACATCTCAGGGGTCTCAATGCACCCCGACATCAATGCGTATGGGTCGGTCAAGGTCAGCCTGTCTGCCTTGGTCACGGCGTTGTCTGCATACAGCCTGACGGTGGCAGGGTTCATAAGGGCGGCGTAAGTCTTATAATCTTCGGTTGCTCGTTTTTTCAAAATCGCGGGAAGGATACCGAAAAACACTATCAGCAAAAAGGGACAGAGCAGACAAATCATCAAAGGCATAATAATTACAGTGTAATTTGTTCTAAACCAGCCGAAAGACGAAAGCCCTAAAAACAGCAGCCCGGCCGCGAGCACAATAACCCACGGCAACGCCTGCAGCGCTCCTCCCTGCCGTTCAGCCAGAAGGGCGGCGGCTGTATATTCTTCTGATGTGGGATCAATCTCGAATTCCGCTTTATGCGGTATTTGGTATGCCATGCCTCTTCTCCTTTCTGTCGGGTTATTTTTCTGTTTGAATTTAAATATTAAACATCTAAATTTTCTACATATTGTGCGTTCTTTTCGATGAATTGCCGCCGGGGTTCAACCTTATCCCCCATAAGGACCGAAAACACCTCGTCCGCCGCCGCGGCATCATCCAGCTCCACCCTCAGCATGATTCTGAATGCAGGGTCCATGGTTGTTTCCCAAAGCTGTTCGGGATCCATCTCACCAAGACCTTTATACCGCTGAACATCTGCATTCCCGCCCAGCTCTTGGATATATTCATCCCTTTCCCGGTCTGAGAAAGCGTATCGGTGCTGTTTTCCCTTGAAAACCTTGTACAGGGGGGGCTGTGCGATGTATATATGCCCTTGGTCAACCAGCGGGCGCATAAAGCGAAAGAAGAAGGTCAACAGCAGGGTTCTTATATGAGAGCCGTCTACATCGGCGTCTGCCATGATGATGACCTTGCCGTAACGAAGCTTTGAAATATCAAAGTCATCCCCGATTCCGCAGCCCAGCGCAACCACAATCGGAACCAGTTTTTCATTGCCGTAAACCTTATCCAGCCGCGCTTTTTCGACATTCAGCATCTTTCCCCAAAGGGGTAAAATGGCCTGATAATTTCTGTCTCGCCCTTGTATTGCCGAGCCGCCTGCCGAATCTCCCTCGACAATATAGAGCTCGGTTCTTTCGGCATCGGTCCATATACAGTCGGCCAGCTTTTCGGGCATACGGGTGGAGGAAAGGCCGCTTTTTTTGCGTGCCAGCTCCCTTGCCCGCTGTGCCGCCTCCCTAACTCTGGAGGCATTGATTGATTTTTCGAGTATCGCGCGGGCAACCTGTGGGTTTTCCTCCAAGTAAGGTATCAGCTTTTCCCCCAACAGCGAGTTGACCAGCGAGCCCATTGAGGTGTTACCCAGTTTGGCTTTTGTCTGACCCTCAAACTGGGCATCCTTTAGTTTCACGCTGATAACGGCGGTCATTCCCTCCCGCACATCATCGCCCTTTAATGCCGCCTCATTCTCTTTGAGCATTCCGTGTTTGCGGGCATAATCGTTTAAAATGCGGGTTACGGCAATTTTAAAGGCTGTTTCATGGGTGCCGCCATCCACCGTGTGGATGTTGTTTGCAAATGAAATAATGTTCTCATTATAGCTGTCGTTATATTGAATTGCTACCTCGGCAATCGAATCGTTTTCGGTGGTTTTCAGATGAATAACCTGGGGATGAAGACCGATATGCCCCCGTGCTTTATTCATATATTCAACAAAAGAGGATATGCCCCCCTCATAGCAGTATTCTTGTATAACCGGAGCTTCCGGGTCGCGAAGATCGCTCAACCTCAGCATAAGCCCGGCATTCAAGAAAGCCTGCTCACGAAGTCTCTTTTGTAACACTTCAAATTCATATTCGGTAGTTTCAGTAAAAACAAGGGGGTCGGCTTTAAAACGGATGAGGGTGCCGCTCTTATCGGTTTTACCTGCTACCTTTAAGTCGGTTACCGCCTCTCCCCGCTCAAACCGCTGATGGTGAACCTCTCCGTCACGAGCGATTTCTACCTCCAGCCATTCGGACAGAGCGTTTACAACCGAAGAGCCAACGCCGTGGAGCCCGCCCGAGACCTTGTAACCGCTGCCGCCGAACTTGCCCCCCGCATGTAATACCGTCAGAACCACCGTGACAGACGAAATGCCCATCTTCTCGTTAATGCCGACCGGAATTCCCCTGCCGTTATCCCGAACAGAAATAATGTTGTCCGGTAAAATATCAACATCAATCCGGTCACAAAATCCTGCCAGAGCCTCATCTATTGAATTATCTACAATTTCATATACCAGGTGGTGCAGCCCTTTCGGACCGGTTGACCCAATATACATTCCCGGCCGTTTGCGAACAGCCTCCAGACCCTCTAATACCTGGATTTGGCTGTCATCATAGGATGCGGCGTCCGGATGTATAAGGTCATTTTCAAATTCGGTGTCCATCAGAATTCCTCCGTTATGTGTATTTACGAACTTTTTAGGGGTAGGTGTGGATTCCATATCCCCTCATTTTATTTTATTTTGAAACACACCCGTTTGTAAGCCCTTCAACAAAACCCGCCCGTCTTTTCAGTGTAGCCGAAGATATTTGCGAAATATATACAGTTTCGTTTTTCTTTTTATCTACACATACAACATAGGTTCTGGGAAGCTCCTCGGTCACATTAAAGACCCGCCCTCCTTTTTGGGCATCGGCAAGAAAGCTCCTCGAGCTTTGTGTGATGGTGGTTGTATCCATATCAAAAACACCGATTATTTCATCTGTTCGAACCACCGTGTCCTGTCCCAAATGAAGATACAAATCTATGCTCCCCTTTCGGATGTCATATCGGTTATTCGCCCTTTGTCTACCCGGAATACCTTGCCGCCGTTCATCCTCATCACCGGAGAGGGGTCGCAGCAGGTCAAAAAAACCTGCCATCCGTGGATATGGTTGAGAACATAGTCCTGTCTTGCGGTGTCCAGCTCGCTCATCACATCGTCCAGCAGAGCAACCGGCTGTTCCCCGGTAACCTCTCTTAAAACAGATGCTTCGGCAAGCTTTAATGCCAAAACCGCCGACCTCTGCTGCCCTTGCGATGCAAATAATCGCGCCGCCTTTCCTTCTATATCAACAACAAGATCGTCCCTGTGGGGGCCGCTTGTGGTAAAGCCTGTCTCAATATCTGTGCCGACGCTTTGTTTAAACAGCGAAATCAGCTTTTGACGCGCCTCTTCGGGTGAAACCGTCAGATCTCCCGCAGAGGATGAATATTCTATATCTATTATTTCTTTGCCGCCCGAAATTCCCGAATAAATTTCTTTTACTGCCGGCGTAATCTTGCGAATATATGCTGTTCTTGCGGCAAAAACCCGGGCTCCCGCCCCGGCAAGCTTTTCATCCCATATTTCAAGAGCCTCCGCTCGTTCGCCGTTTCTGATATTCTTTAACAGAGCGTTCCGCTGCATTAATATGCGTTGATATTCGGCTAAAACCCGCATATATCCCGGCCTCAGCTGACAGTATGCAGCATCCAGAAAGCGCCTTCTCCCCTCCGGCCCGTCCTTGATTAAGGTCAGATGAGCGGGTGAAAATACGATTGCACAGAAATGCCCCGCCAAACGGGAAGCCGACGGAAGCAAAATTCCTCCCAAAGAGGCGCTTCTTCTTTTTTCAACCGTTATTTCGGCCTGTTGTTTTCTCTCTTGGGCGAAAAATTCTATTTTTAATTTAGCTTTTTCCCGCCCGAATTGAACAGTATCCGAATCTCTTGCTCCTCTGAAGCTCCTTCCTCCGGTAAAAAACCAGATTGCCTCCAATAAATTGGTTTTACCCTGACCATTTTGGCCATATAATATATTAACCTCCGGGACAGGCTGTATGCCGCCTGTTTCCAGATTGCGAAAGCCCTCATATTCCAGCCTTTCTACCACCAAAGAGAAAAACCGCCCTTCCCGGAGAAGAATTATATATTTTAATTGCCCACCGTATAATTGATATCACTCCCGCTTAAGTTCACCGTATCCCCAACATGCAACTTGCGGCCGCGTTGAACACATATCTCTTCGTTAACGGTTACTTTTTCGCTTCTTATCCATTCTTTTGCCTGCCCGCCGGTCGAAACCGCTCCCGCAAGCTTAAGAAATGCATCAAGCTTTATATAATCGGTGGAAATTTTTATTATTTCGTTTTTCATCGTTTAAGTCTCACCGGCAGGACAAGAAATAAAAAAGAATCCCCCGAGGAAGGAAGAATTTTCATGGGAGAGAGCGGACCGCTTAATTCGATGCGAACCTCATCCGTTTCGGTGTTTTTGAGAGCTTCCGATAAAAATCTGCTGTTAAAGCCCATTTCTTCTTCATTTCCGTCAATCTCAATGTTTATTATATCAAAAGCGCTGCCAATCTGGGTGTTGCAGGATATCGTAAGCTGTCCGTCCCTGAATTCACATATAAGCGGGGATTTTATACGGTCGTTAATAACTATTGATGCCCGCTCCACCGCATTAATTAAATCCCGTGTTTTGGCTTTAATTATGGTTGAAGAGTTTTGAGGTATCGCTTTTCGGTAGGGAAGAAATTCACCGTCAAGCAGTCTTGATATAACGGCATATCCGTCTATCTCCAAAACTATGTGACGATGCCCCACCGCCAAAGACATGGGTGCTTCTTCATCCGACAACAGCTTTAAGACCTCGTTTAATGTTTTTCCCGGAACGACAAAATGCATCTGTTCCTCGCTTTGTATTGCTTCGCTTCTCATGGCGAGTCTTGAACCGTCAACCGAAACCAACCGTAATGTGTTGTTCTCTATTTCAAATTGAATGCCTGTATGAACCGGTCTGTTATCATTTTGAGCTACAGCAAATAATGTTTGGCGTATCATGCTTTTTATCGTTTTTTGCGGAATTGTAAAGCCCACCCCATCACTTACAGACGGAATTTCGGGATATTCGATGGCCGATATCCCCATAATGTTGAATTCAGTCTTTCCGCTTCTTATTTTTGTCACAAGTTTTTCATCTGCACCTATAAAAACATTGTCTTCGGGAAGACGGCGAACAATATCCCCCAGCAGCTTTGCGCTTAGCACAATTTCACCTGCTTCTCTGACATCTGCCTCTATGGTGGTTGTTATTCCCATGTCCAAATCGTATCCTGCAAGAAAAAGTGATGACCCGGATGCCTTAAGCAATATTCCCTCCAGAGCGGGTAATGCTGATTTTGCCATTGCTGCATGTCCGACTTTTCCGACTGCATCAATTAATGTCTGCTTATTGCAGTATAAGTTCATGATATAACATTCCTTTCTTACAGTAGTATTAGTAGGTACTGTTGAAATGGTTGAAAAGTGTCGTTTATAGCCTGAATAAAAGAAAAAACAGCTTTTAATTTTGTGAATTGTCCGTGGTCAGTTCTGGGGAAATTGTTAAAAGAAAAATAAGTATTAACAGCGGTGTTAAAAGCTGTTGATTAAAAGCGGAAAAACGGTGAAAAAATTTGAAAAGGACACTTTAGGATGTTGATTATTTTTTCAACAATATTACAAAATGGTGTTAATATTTTCATCAAACGCTTGTTTTTACTGTTAAAAGACGGTTTGAAATCTGTTGGTTTGTTATTTTTCACTGATATTTTTTGTTATATCCATAACCATACCTTTAAAAGACTGGTCCTTGGCCATGCGGGTTTCAACCTTTTTAATGGCGTATACAACGGTGGAGTGGTCCCGTGTGCCGAATTCCTCTCCGATTGCTTTCATAGGAAGGCTTGTAATATCCCTTACAATATAAATGGCCACCTGACGAGCCTGAGAAACAAGAGCGGTTCGCTTGGAAGAACGAATATCGTCGGGTGAAACATTGAGGGTCCTGGAAACTTCATTAATAATTCTCTCGACTGTAATCGGAACAGGCTGAGTGTCATTTTTTATATCTCTGATTGCATTTTGGGCGGTAACGATGGAGGGCTGCTCTCCGCCGAGAAGATATTGAGCTCGCATTCTTTTAACCGCGCCTTCCAACTGACGGACATTGTTTTTAAGCTGAGAGGCAATATATTCGGCAATGTTGTCGGTTATTGAAAGATCAAGCAGCTGGGATTTTCGTTTTACAATTGCAATCCGTGTTTCCAGGTCGGGGGGCTGAATATCGGCAAGCAAACCCATTTCAAAACGGGTTCTCAGCCTTTCTTCAAGGGTTGCAATTTCCTTTGGCGGTCGGTCGGAGGTGAGTACAATCTGTTTGTTCGCCTGATGCAGCGCGTCAAAGGTATGGAAAAATTCCTCCTGTGTTGAAACCTTACCCGCAATAAATTGAATGTCATCCACCAAAAGAACATCAACCAACCTGTATTTTGCCCGAAAGTCAGGAGTTGAACCGGTTCCGATGGCTTCTATCAGTTCGTTTGCGATATATTCACCCTTGGTATAAATGATTTTTACAGAAGGAGAATTTTTGCGGATTTCGTTGCATATTGCGTAAAGAAGATGGGTTTTTCCAAGACCGGAGCCCCCGTAAATAAACAGGGGATTGTAATATCCTGCGGGCTTGCTGGCAACAGCCTGAGAAGCGGCATGAGCAAATTTGTTTGATGAGCCAACTATGAAATTTTCAAAGGAATATTCATAATCCGAATTTTTCTGCCCAAAGAGATTTCCGGGATCGGGAGAATCGTCGAGTGGGGCGGGGTCCCCTGCTCCCATATCCTCCTCGGACACTATTTTAAGACCAAGCGGAATGCCCAGAACATGTTTGATGGCTTCTTTCAGTTTTTCCGCATAGTGCTCATTAATTATTTTGCGTTGGAAGCTTGTATGCACATTAACAATAACATCTGTATCTGAAATAGAGTGAGGCTCTATACAGCTAATCCAGACATTAAACGCAACTTCGCTGATATCTTCCTGACCGCGAAGAAAATCAAGAATGCCCGACCAGGCTTCTTTAATGGTTTCCATTTATAATACACCTCTGAAATGATAGTCAAAAATTTAAATATATATAAAATTATGGGAGATTGTCCGCATTAAAATTATGATTTTTGGCTACGATACTTCACCTTTAATTGTATCATAAAAAGGAAAGTATTTCAACAAACAAAACATCAACTTATTTTTATGAGAATCCCTCGTCGGAGTGAGCCGAAAAATCTCTTGCCGGTCTTCCGGCAAAACCCGCGAAAAATATTATTTGACTTTTCATATGGTAACGGTATATAATATAAACTCGCAAGGTAACGGTCTGCACGCAGACTGTGAACAGACTGCGTGAAAGGGGGATGACGATGTTTCGAACCTATCAACCCAAAAAAAGGCACCGCAAAAAGGAACACGGTTTCCGTAAGAGAATGGCGACTGCCAATGGCCGCAAGGTGCTTGCTCGCAGACGAGCAAAAGGAAGAAAGCGTCTCACCTACTGAAAAGGGCCACCGTTGT
>JAQUHC010000080.1 GCA_028683785.1 Oscillospiraceae bacterium | reverse complement strand
GATGTCAATTTTCCAAGCACTTACGTGTAGGAAAGATTAGTTATCCTAGGGGTCGCCTCCTATTCCACCGTTCGAGGCTTTGTTATTCCAACAAACGAAGAATTGTTAATCGCCCGTGACACAAAAGACTTAATATTAGGCAGTTAATTATTTTATAAAGACGAACAGCGAATGCAACCAAGCATTCGCTGTTTGTCTTACAAGTAATTATTCGTGCTCAAGAATTTCCTCACGATCGCGAAAGAACAGAGAAATGCACCAGATACCTGCCAGAGCGACAATAGTATAAATCACGCGGCTAACGGCAGCGTTTTGGCCACCAAAAGCCCATGCAACTATGTCGAACTGAAACAAGCCGATGCTGCCCCAGTTAATGGCACCGATGACCACAAGGATCAACGCCAATCTGTCCAGCATTACGTTTCACTCCTTTGTGTGTGCGGTAATACTAACCACTGATAAAACAGTCGATAAAATTATCGATCACTCAATGTTATCGTGCTTTATTTCAGCGTTTAGTATAAACATGCCGTGCAGGAACCGCTGCGAAATAATCAAACAGATAAAAAACATAATATAACTCTTGCGATTCCTGCGCTGAGTTATTATGAACACAATGTAAAGATAATATTCATAAAACAAAAAACAAGAAATATTTGATATTGTTTTTAAAATAAAAAAAGAATCTAATGCTGAAAACTTGACATAATAATTTAAATATGATTTAATTTATATAGAGGTGGTACCGCGATTTATTCGCCCTCTGCAGATTTGCAGGGGGCGTTTTTGCAACATTATAAGTTTTGGTTTTTGAAGGGATTGGTTTTAATGAAGAATGTATACGATGAACTGAATGAACGCGGAATGATTGCTCAGACGACCGACGCACAGCGTATTCGCGAAATTCTCGGGGGTGATAAACCGGTTACATTTTATATCGGGTTCGACCCGACGTCTGACAGTTTGCATGTGGGTCACTTTGTGCAGCTTATGGTGATGGCGCATATGCAGCGTGCAGGTCATCGCCCGATAGCTTTGTTGGGCGGCGGCACCGGGAAGATCGGGGATCCGACCGGTAAAACCGATATGCGTAAAATGATGACACCCGAGGTAATCAATTATCATGTTGAATGCTTTAAAAAGCAGATGTCGGAATTTGTTGATTTTTCGGATGGGAAAGCATTGATGGTAAACAATGCTGATTGGCTTTTGAACCTAAATTATATTGATTTTCTGCGAGAGGTTGGGGTGCATTTCTCGGTAAACAGAATGCTCACCTTTGATTGCTATAAGTCAAGGCTTGAAAACGGTCTGTCTTTTCTTGAATTCAACTATATGCTGATGCAAAGTTATGATTTTTATTATCTGAATCAAAAGTACGGATGTACTTTGGAAATGGGCGGAGATGATCAGTGGTCCAACATTATCGGGGGAGTGGAGCTTTGCAGGCGCAAGGCGAACCGGGAGGTATACGGCATGACCTTTACCCTTCTCACCACCTCAGAGGGTAAAAAGATGGGCAAAACAGAGCGGGGAGCGGTCTGGCTGGATCCTCAAAAAACACCTCCGTATGAGTTTTTTCAATACTGGCGGAATGTGGATGATGCCGATGTAATAAAATGCATGAAGCTGCTTACCTTTGTGCCGGTTGATGAAATACGAGAGATGGCGAAGGCAGAGGACAGCGCCATTAACGCGGTCAAGGAGCGACTGGCATATGAGGTTACGTTGCTGGTACACGGCAAGGATGAAGCAGACAAAGCGTTAGAGGCGGCTCGCTCCCTGTTCGTTACAGGTGCGGTTAGTGATAATATGCCGTCAACCTCATTTACTGCCGATGATTTTTCTGATGGCGGTATTACAGTTATAGATGCTTTGATTAAAACAGGTCTCGCTCCATCAAGGGGAGAAGCACGCCGCCTGATTCAGCAGGGCGGGGTTACGGTGGATGACAGCAAGATTGAAGATATAGGCGCCGACTTATCCTTGGATGCATTTGAAAAGGGATTTGTGGTAATACGCAAGGGTAAAAAGGTTTATCACAAGGTCATACTGGAAAAATGATAAGTATTCGGGCAGGTGCAGCGCCTGCCCGAATGTTATATCGGTTTTTATTATGTTGAATAATGCGGGGAATAATGCTAAAATAGTACAAGGTGTGATTTTTTGGAAAGGGGGATGTCGCTTGAGCATAAGACGCTGGGTTCTGCCGCCGCTGGATAAGGAAGCTGCTGCGCTGCTTGCAGAGGAATGTGAGATCAACCCATTTTTGGCATTGATGCTGGTGATACGCGGTAAGGCCGATGCGCAAAGCGTTTCGGAATTTTTACTCGGAAGCGATATTACGGATGACCCCTTTGCCTTTGCCGACATGGATATTGCGGTTGAGCGACTTCAACGGGCGATAGATAATCACGAAATGATTGCGGTTTACGGCGATTATGATGCAGACGGTATAACCGCAACCGTCCTGCTTTATTCGTATCTGCGCGAGAAGGGTGCAGATGCTGTTTATTATATTCCCGAACGCGAAAATGAAGGTTACGGACTTCATAATGAAAGTATAGATAAGCTTCAAAAACAGGGTGTTCGCCTGATTGTTACGGTGGATAACGGCATATCTTCGGCAGATGAAATTGAATATGCTTCAAAGTTTGGTATCGAGGTTATTGTTACCGACCATCACCAGCCGCCTAACGAACTGCCCCGCGCGGTTGCCGTTATAAATCCGCACAGGGAGGACTGCGGCAGCGAATTTAAGGATTACGCCGGAGTAGGGGTAGCCTTTAAGCTTGTGTGCGCCATGGAGGGTGATACCGAAACCGTTCTTGAAAAATACGGCGACCTTGTGGCCATTGGAACTCTGGGAGATGTTATGCCGCTTACAGGCGAAAACCGTGGGCTGGTAAAGGCGGGGCTTCAAATTATAAATCAAGGAGGCAGGCCGGGTATACAGGCGTTACGCAATGTTGCAGGTGTCGGGGGACGAGATGTCAACTCTGTATCTGCGGTGTTTTCACTGGTGCCGCGATTAAACGCCGCCGGCAGGATGGAATCACCCGATATTGCCGCCCGTCTGCTTATGACAACACAGGAGGATATTGCCGATTCCCTTGCTGCTCAGGTTCAGGAATGCAATATCAATCGCCGTTTAATCGAATGTGATATACTTAAACAAATAGATGAACGTCTGCAAAACAATCCCGAAATATCGGCCGACCGGGTAATTGTGATTGACGGAGAAAACTGGCATACCGGAATAATAGGTATAATCGCGGCACGAATGGTCGAGAGTTGCGGAAAACCTTGCATAATAATATCAACAAAGGATGGAGAGGGTAAGGGTTCCGGGCGAAGTATTAAGGGCTTTTCTCTTTATGACGCGGTCAGCGCCTGTTCGGATATGTTAAGCAGGTTTGGCGGGCATGAAACGGCGGCAGGATTAAGCCTGCCCGAGGGGAAAATACAGGCATTCCGCAAGCGCATTAACCTGGTTGCCGCACAGCTTTATCCCCAAATGCCGGTACCCGAGCTCTATATAGACCTTAAGCTCCGCCCGTCTCAGGTGGATGTTGAAAAACTCAATCTTATTGCCGCCCTTGAACCCTTCGGGGAAGGAAACCCGCAACCGGTATTCGGCTTGTTTGGGATGAAATTAGACAATATAATGCCGATGGGGCAGGGGAAGCATCTTCGCCTTTCGGTTTCAAGAGACGGGGTCCGCCTGTCTGTAGTCCGCTTTAATACCGCATATAACGATTTTCCTTTTGAGTGCGGTCAGCAGGTCAACCTGGTGGTTACCATTGAACGAAATGAATATAAGGGAGTTGTAACCCCCTCATTGTTTTTGAAGGATATCCGCCGCACCGGGATGCAGCAGGAGGAGCTGATAGGTGCATCACGGGCTTTTGACAATGTCATTAGGCGGGATGCAATTACACCCGAGCAGGCTGCTGAATATATTCCAGACAGGGCACAGCTTGAGCGCACATACAAATTCGTACGCAAAAACAAAGTCTGGATAGGTTCTCTTGATCAGCTTTGTTGGTTTTTAAAAGAGCCTGAAATCCCGTATATTCGGTTGCGGCTGTCATTGGAAATACTATATCAGGCAGGCTTAATATCGTTTAAGGAAAAAGGAGATACCCTTGAAATCAAATTGTTGCCGGCAGGCGGGAAGGTCGATATTACCAAAACACCGATTTTGAAGTATCTTAATTCCTGCCTTAAGAAACGAGTGGTGATTCATGGATAAAATAAATAAGACACAGATAATTTGTGATCTTAAATCGCTGATTGACAAAAGCGGTAAACCCTATGATATGGATGTAATAGATAAGGCGATTAATATTGCCGTATCCGCACATGAGGGGCAAAAGCGCTCATCGGGTGAGGAATATGTATGTCATCCGTTGTCAGCCGCTGCCATTCTGATAGAGCTTGGAATGGACAGCGAAACCATTGCCGCCGCCATTTTACATGATGTGGTTGAGGACACAAAGGTTGGGCTTGACGAAATAACCAAGGAGTTCGGCAAGGATGTTGCGGCACTTGTTGACGGGGTTACCAAATTAAGCAAGCTGCCCTTTTCAACCAAAGAGGAACAGCAGGCTGAAAATGTCCGAAAAATGCTGTTGGCTATGGCTCAGGATATACGTGTCATCATTATTAAGCTGGCAGACCGCCTGCATAATATGAGGACGATTGAATCACTTCCGGAGCAAAAAAGGCGGGACAAAGCCAAAGAGACCATGGATATCTATGCCCCGCTGGCTCATCGTTTGGGTATCCGAGCCGTAAAAGAAGAGCTGGAGGATCGCTCACTTCGCATACTCGACCCGGTTGCATATAGGGAAATTGAGGAAGCTCTTGCCCTGCGTGAGGGAGAGCGGAATACTTTTATTGAAAATATTAAGCAACGCATTACCGAAAAGTTAAAAAGTATTCCGATAGAGTGTTTTGTTGCGGGGCGGATAAAGAGCATTACCGGAATATACCGAAAAATGTATATACAATCGCGGTCATTTGATGAAATATATGATATATATGCCGTTCGTGTAATTGTTGATTCGGTGAACGATTGCTACAACGTGTTGGGCATTATTCATGATATGTTCCGCCCAATTCCGAACAGATTTAAGGACTATATATCCACCCCGAAATCAAATATGTATCAGTCTCTTCATACCACGGTAATAAGCAAGGAGAAAATTCCGTTCGAGGTTCAAATACGGTCATGGGAAATGCACTATACCGCCGAATACGGAATTGCCGCCCACTGGAAATATAAGCTGGGAATACAACGCAAGGATAAGATGGAGGAGCGGCTTGCATGGATTCGTCAGTTTATAGAGAACCAGAAGGATGTGGACGATGCCGAGGATATTGTCCGTTCGATAAAAACCGACCTCTCCTCGGACGATGTTTTCGTTTTTACCCCTAAAGGAGATGTTATTACACTTCCTGTCGGGGCTACCGTCATAGATTTTGCTTATGCAATCCACTCGGCAGTCGGAAATCGTATGATAGGTGCCAAGGTCGACGGGCGGATTGTTCCGATCGATTATGAGGTGAAAACCGGAGAAATTGTCGAGGTGCTGACAACCTCCGCTCAGGGACACGGCCCCAGCCGTGACTGGCTGAATATTGTCAAAACAGGCGAGGCGCGAAATAAAATAAGATCATGGTTTAAAAAGGAATGCCGTGAAGAAAATATCGAGCAGGGGGAAAGCGAGCTGCAACGAGAGTTTTCGCGCAACGGTATCCAACTGCCCGAAGAAAAAATGAAGGAGTTTCTGACATCACAGGCTAAAAAGCAGCATTGTAAAACAACGGATGATTTTTATGCAGCCATCGGATATGGAGGAATCATCCTTTCTCGCATTATGGCGCGCATTAAGGACGATTATTTGCGGCTGATAAAGTCCGAGAACGTTCCTGATAATCTTGTCACTGCAACCCGCCACCATCACAACAACGGGGGTGTGATAATTGAAAACATGGATAACTGCCTTGTCAAGTTTGCACGCTGCTGTAATCCGGTTCCCGGAGACTATATAATCGGATATATCACCCGCGGTTACGGAGTTTCTATTCATAAAACCGATTGTATTAATGTACCCAAGGATATATCGGATACACCTGAGCCCCAAAGGTGGGTATCTGTGCGGTGGGAGGATGACATTCGCGACGAATTCAAGGCCACCTTGACAATAGAAGCCACAAATCGCAATGCACTGCTTTTGGATGTTACCACCCAGCTGGCATCAATACATGTCATGATTCATGCCATCAGTGCGCGTGAAACTCAAAGCGGTGCGGTGTTTATGAATGTGACGGTGGGTGTAAACAGCCTGGAGCATTTGCAATCGGTAATTTCACGGATTTTACAGGTCCCGGGGATTTTTGAGGTCACGAGAAGCGGCTATTCGGGCTGAATTAATTGATTATCGAATGAAGGGATATGTTTTGTATAGTGCAATATTTATGTATACCGGTAGGTGAGCTGTCGACCAACTGTTACCTTATATATGATGAGCACCGGCAGGGGGTTGCGGTTGATCCCGGCGGGGACTTTGAGCTTATTATTGATACCATAAATAAAAATAAACTGCATATCATTCATGTTTTGCTGACCCATGTTCATTTTGACCATATACTTGCCGTGCAGGAGGTTATGGATGCCACAGGAGCAGATTTGCTTGTCCCAAAAGAGGATGAACCGGCACTTAGAGATCCGCAGCTAAGCCTGTTCAGTTTTGCACAAAACCGAGCGATGATTTATCTGAAAGCCGACCGGCTGCTTGATGACGGAGATGAGATAACGGCAGGAAGCCTTGCTTTCAGGGTGCTGCACACTCCCGGACACACCCCCGGCAGCTGCTGCTTTATATGCGGTGATTTATTGATTTCGGGGGATACGCTGTTTGCAGGCAGCATGGGGCGCACGGATTTTCCGGGCGGAAACAATAGAATCATGCGGCGCTCCCTTGACCGACTTACTCGATTGGAAGGAGTCAATACGGTTTTACCCGGACACGGCCCGTCAACAACAATGCAGGTCGAGCGGGAAAGCAACCCGTATTTAAATATATCAGGTTATGATTTTAATTATTAAAGGGCACAGCTTTAAGTTTGAGATGGAAAACATTTGCCGCCTGTTTGCTCCCCAAGAGAAAATTGTTGTGGCTGACAGCACGGATTATGAGGACCCCGGAGATGAGTCTATTGTTGCTCTTACCGCGCTTGAGGAAAAAGGAAAGAATATTTTGCTGACGGCGGGGCTCAAGCAGGGTGACGGGTGGGAGTATTTAAATGAGCAGGTATCATCCCGATTAGATAATAACGAATTGGGACGCCGTCTTGCCTTGCTGCTCTATCGGTTGTTCGTTAAGCTGTTTAAATTCACCCTGCCATGGGGAGCGGTTACCGGTGTAAGACCGGTAAAGCTGATGCGCAAGCTGATTGAAAAATATGGAGAGGCTGCCGCTGTAAACCGATTTGGTGAGGATTTGCTGGTAGATGAGGATAAAATTGCCCTTTGCCTCGAAACTCTGAGGGTTGAAAATGATATACTATCACGTTCGCAACCCAATTCATTCAGCTTGTATATATCAATACCCTTTTGCCCGACAAGATGTGATTATTGTTCATTTGTCTCTCATACCGTGGAGCGGGCAGCAAAGCTGATACCCGAATATGTTGAGCGGCTTTGTGAGGAAATCAGGCATACAGGAGGGATAGCCAAGCAGCTCGGTCTGAGGTTGGAAACCATTTATATCGGGGGCGGAACCCCCACAACCATGACCCCAACCCAACTTGGAAAAGTCATTACAACGGTGGAGAGTAGCTTTGATATGTCCACTCTGTGTGAATTTACGGTTGAAGCCGGACGCCCCGACACGATAGACCGGGATAAGCTTAATACAATTAAAGCCGCGGGGGTTACGAGAATAAGCATAAACCCCCAGACATTACAGGAACATGTGTTAAATGCCATCGGCCGCCGACACACGGTTAAGCAGTTTTATGATGCATTTGAAACGGCACGCAAGTGCGGTTTTCAGAATATAAATACCGACCTTATTGCAGGATTGCCGGGTGACAGCATTGACGGATTTAACAGCAGCCTGAACGGTATACTAAGCCTGTCCCCCGAAAGCATAACGGTTCATACCCTTGCAATGAAGCGGGCATCAAATCTGGTAAAAGACCGACGGGACGATTACGACAACGGCGTATGTACGGTTAGGATGGTTGATTTCAGCATATCCGAATTAAAAGCAAACGGTTATCGTCCTTATTACCTTTACCGTCAGAGCAAAACCTTGGGCGGAACAGAAAACACCGGATGGGCAAAGCCCGGATATGAAGGGCTGTATAATGTGTATATTATGGATGAAACCCATTCAATCCTCGCATGTGGGGCGGGGGCGGTTACCAAGCTCCGTCAACCGGGCGGGGATTATATCGAAAGAATATTCAATTATAAATTCCCATATGAATACAACAGCCGTTATGACGACATGATACTAAGAAAAGGACGGATGACCTCATTTTATGAAACATTTTATCAACAAACGCAGACTTAAGCTTGAGGAAATAAATGAGCGGGTAAGAACCGATCTACCCGGCTTTATACAAGAGGAAAGAGAACGTTATTTAAACGAATTGGATGTACTGGCGCGTCATCTGGCGGTCGGATACAGCAATCACTGTTTGGTAATGCTGTCGGGACCATCCTCCTCGGGCAAAACAACCACTGCCAAGATGCTGAGTAATAGACTCAGGGAGTTGGGTATCGAAGCGCACACCATCTCAATGGACGATTTTTATCGCGGCCGTGAACAGGCTCCCAAACTGGATAACGGGAGATATGACTATGAAGCGCTTGAGGCGCTGAGGCTGGCTGATCTTGAAAAGTGTATGCGGGAACTTATTCGTGACGGTAGAACCCTGCTTCCAAAATTCGATTTTAATAAAGGTCGTCCTTTCGATGATATTTATGAGCTTAGTATAAAGCCTAATGCGGTTGTCATTTTTGAGGGTATTCATGCCATTAACCCGTATTTTGAACAGCACCTCCCCTCCGAAAGCCTTTTTAAGCTCTTTGTCAATACGGTTACACCCATATATAAAGGTGATTTAAAGTTTATGGCCAGACGGATGATCAGGTTGACAAGGCGGTTGCTTAGGGATGAAAGGTTCCGAAACAGTCCGGTTGTGAATACACTGGAAATGTGGCAGGAGGTTGTCAGGGGCGAAAACGAGTATATGTTTCCCTATGTAGATACGGTCGATTACCTGATTGATACAACCCATGCGTATGAATCCTGCTTTTTCGCCCCATTATTAATGCCGTCACTTAAAGCGGTGTCGCCCGACAATCCCCACACCGATACCGTACAGTATTTATATAATTCGTTGTCCGAGTTTGAGCCGTTATCCCTCGACAAATTACCCGGTGATTCCCTGCTCAGAGAGTTTGTCGGAGATAAGAAGGGTAATAACAGGGCTCTTTTCCTAACTCCGTGAAAGTGGTATAATTATCGCGGTGATGAAAATGCAAGGATTTGAAAATTACGAGAACATGTTTGCACAATCTATAGGGGTAGTAGAACCCTGGAAAATAGAGCA
>JAQUHC010000079.1 GCA_028683785.1 Oscillospiraceae bacterium | reverse complement strand
TGTACATAGCAAAACCACAAATTCTCTTACCTTTTATTTATTCTCTCTTATCTGGAAATGTCAATTCATAAAAAAATTAAAGAAGCGACAATTTTCTTGTCGAAAATTGTCGCTTCTTTATGGTGCGGCTAACAGGAATCGAACCTGCACCCATTCGGACTGGTTCCTAAGACCAGCGCGTCTGCCATTTCCGCCATAGCCGCATATATATATACGAGTTTTCACCCAAGATTAGCCTGTAAAGTTTTTAATAATGTTCTTATGAAGCAATATCAGTCTTTTCGATATACTTGTTTTTGCTGATAAGTATTCATAATCAATTTATGTTACCGGAGGACAGTATATCGAAATTACTCTCGTCCAGCTTTTGTATTACAAGCTGGGTAACTTCATCGAATATGTCACGAAACCGGCAATCATCCATGGATAAGCAATTACATGTGTATTCATCGTCCATGCATCGGCTGAATCTGTACGGTCCCTCAACCGCTTCAATTACCTGACGTATGGTGATGTCCTTAGGAAGGCGGGAGAGAGTATATCCGCCGCGTGCCCCCTTATATGACTTTACCAGGTCGGCCGCCACCAGTTTGCGCATTATTTTTAATGTAAAACGCAGGGAGACCGAAGTACGGTCGGCAATTGTTTGTGCATCAAGACGACCGGATTTAACATCGTTCTTTTGTGCGGCTTCCAAAGAAAGACAATGAACTATTCGTACAGCATAATCAGATTCTAAATTAATATGCACAAGATATCAAGTCCTTTCTTTGATTTAATAAACCTTGCTTTAAATATAAACCTATTCAAGAAAATCTTTTAACTTTTTACTGCGGCTGGGGTGGCGAAGCTTACGGAGAGCCTTGGCTTCAATCTGACGAATACGCTCGCGCGTTACCTCAAACACCTTTCCGACTTCCTCTAATGTGCGCGGCCGCCCATCCTCCAGACCAAAACGCAGGCGGAGCACCTTTTCCTCGCGTGCGGTAAGGGTTGTCAACACATCACCAAGCTGCTCTTTAAGCAGGGTATGGGATGCAGCATCGGCCGGTGCTGGAGCCTCATCATCCGGTATGAAATCACCGAGATGACTGTCCTCTTCCTCACCGATTGGGGTTTCAAGAGAAACAGGCTCCTGAGCAACCCGCATAATTTCCCTAACCTTTTCAACAGGCATTTCCAACTCCTCGGAAATTTCCTCGGCAGTGGGTTCGTGACCGTTTTTATGAAGAAGTTGACTGGACACCTTTTTCACCTTATTAATGGTTTCAACCATATGCACGGGAATGCGGATTGTGCGAGCTTGGTCCGCGATTGCGCGGGTTATGGCCTGACGAATCCACCAGGTGGCATAGGTTGAGAACTTAAAGCCCTTGGTATAATCAAACTTCTCTACCGCCTTTATTAAGCCCAGATTCCCCTCTTGTATGAGGTCAAGGAACTGCATTCCCCGCCCGACATAGCGCTTGGCAATGCTGACTACAAGGCGCAGATTTGCCTCTGACAACCGCTTTCTGGCACTTTCATCCCCGCCGTTAATGCGTATAGCCAGCTCAATTTCCTCTTCGGGTGAGAGGAGAGGAACCCGTCCGATTTCCTTGAGATAGACCTTTACCGGGTCGTCAATTGCAACAGTCTCTGTGTTGGCGGCTGCTTCGGCTTCCTCGGCGTCGGGAACCTCAAGCGCAAGCTCTAAATTTGATAAGGCATCCGATTCAAAATCATCAATTATTTCAATATTATTAGCTTCAAGCACATCATAAACCTTATCCATCTGCTCGGGATCAAACTCTATTTCCTCAAGCGCGTCAAGGATTTCCTGTGTTGTAAGCTTACCCTTTGTGCGACCGAGTACCACAAGCTCGCGCACCAGCGTCTTACGGTCTTTTTTAGCAGGTGAATCGGTAGGTGAGAGGTTGCCGTCTTCGGTATCGGTGTCGTCGGATTTTTCATCCGAATCATAAGAAGCGACTTCCAAATCAGATGATTCCTGCTCGTCAAAAAGATCTTCTTCTATGTGCAGATTGTCAATTTCATGATTGCTCATTGGTTTTCCTCTTCCTTACTGCAAATATGCTGATTATAAATTGGTTGGTGTTATTTCTTTTGTGCGCGCATGGCATCCAGCATTTCTTTTATCTTGTCATCAGAAAGCTGTTCCGGGTCGTTAAGTCCCAATAATTTATGCTCATTGTGAATTACATTCACATATTCAACGGCCTGTTCGGGAGAATGGATACCTTCGCGTGCTTTTTGCACCATCCGTGATATATATGCCATTTCGTCTGCATCATATTCGGCTGAAAGAAAAACAAGTTCAATAATCAATCCTTGCTCGTGCCGTTTCAGCAGATATTCGTACAGCTTACGGTTAAAATCGGTTATCATTGTATCGGGTGGCAGCCGCTCAGAGACGGCGGTTATATAATCCGGATGAAGAATAAGCAGACCGAGAAGCCCTTCCTCTGCATGAGAGGCGCGGATGTTAGAGCCGGCTTGCGGATTTATCTTTTTAACCATATCCTCTGAACTGCGGACCGCCTGAGACAGTTCCATTTTTTTATATTTTCTTATATCGGATTTCTTATACCTTTCCACCTGCTCTAATATTGCATCCTTGCTGACAGAAAGCTCGGCGGAAAGCCGACCTGCATAAACATCGCGTTCAATGGGACTGCTCAGTCTTGAAAGGAGTATTGACGCTTCTCGCAGGTAGGAAACCCGCCCGTCTGCGGTATCCAGCGGATGGAGCCTTGCCAATTCAATAAGCTGATATTCAATATCATTGGAGGATCGGTCAAGCAGCAGCTTAAAACGATCTGCCCCGTATAATTTAATGAAATCGTCAGGGTCCTTTCCACCCGGGATATTGACAATACGGATATGCATACCGGTCTGTCTCAGCAGTGCGATTGCACGCCGTGTTCCCTTTTGACCGGCGGCATCCGAATCAAAAACAAGGATGGCTTCGTTGGCATAACGGGCAGCCAAACGAGCATGTTCCTCTGTGAAGGAGGTGCCCAAAGCAGCCACCGCGTTGGTGAAACCTGCCTGATGAAGAGCGATTACATCCATATAGCCTTCGCACAATATTAGGCTGTTATCCTTGGACGATTTTGCAAAGTTCAGCGCAAACAAACCGTTTGTCTTTTTATAAACCAGTGTATCCGATGTGTTTAGATATTTCGGTTTGGAATCGTCCAAAACCCGACCGCCAAACGCAATCACATTACCGTGTACATTGATTATGGGAATGATAACCCTGTTTCTGAAAATATCGTACACCTTGTCCGGCGACTTTTTGCTTCGGTAAGTAAGAAATGCAGCAACCAGCTCTTCATCCTTGTATCCCAGCTTGTGCATCTCGTTTACCAGAGTATAATAGCTGTCGGGGGCGTAGCCCAACCCAAAACGACGGATTGTCTGGTCGGTATATCCGCGGCTGTAATAATATTCGAGTCCGACCCTGCCCTCAGGCGAGTACAAGGTCTGGTTGAAAAAACGCGCCGCATCGCGGTTTGCTTCAAGGATTCGCATACGCAGCTTTGATACGGTATCATCTGTTTTATCATCGGGCATTTTTATCCCGACACGGTCTGACAGAAAACGAACCGCATCGATATAACTTAGGTTTTCAATTTTTTTAATAAAGGTTATGACATCTCCGCCCGCCCCGCATCCGAAGCAATAAAAGGAATTTGTTTCGGGGTACAGGGTAAAGGACGGAGTTTTTTCGCCATGAAAAGGACATAGACCAACCGAAGTTCGTCCGCGTTGCTTTGTTCTGACATAGGAGGAAGCCACGTCTTCAATCGGATTACGGTTGACAAGTTCCTGTAAAAATGAATCCGGTAACGGCATGGTTGTCCTCCTTTTACTTGAATTTATACGAATAATAAAAATTCTTATTGATTATTATGCCACTAACCGGTAAAGTTAATCCCCTTTACTTCCCATCTGCGTGGAATAAAGAGACAATTATAGACCTCTAATGCGTAATTGTCGGTCATTCCGGCAATATAATCACATGCAGCTCTCGGGGCTCCCTCTTTTTCAAGGATATCTTTGAATTCATCGGGAAGTGAGTCGGGGTTTTTAACAAAATATTCAAACATATTATCGATAAGTCCTACTACCTTAGACTCTTCGCTCTTGGCAACAGGATTTCGATAAACTTCCTCAAACATAAAATCGTGAAGTCTATCAAAAGCCCGAAGAACCTTGGGGTCCATGTCGATGCTGGAACCGCTGTTTTCAACGATTGAGGTCACCAAAGTATGAATACGGGCTGATTTCGCATCGCCAAATGTCTCACGGATTGTTTCCGGAATTTTATCTTCGGTTAATACCCCGGCGCGAATGGCGTCGTCAATGTCATGATTTATGTATGCAATACGATCGGCAAAACGAACGACCTGACCTTCAAGGGTGATGGCTTGCTCGCCGCATGTGTGACGGTTAATACCGTTTCTGACCTCCCATGTAAGGTTAAGTCCCTTTCCATCTTTTTCGAGGAGATTAACAACTCTGACGCTTTGCTGATAATGACGGAAGCCGCCGACATTACCCATGGCGTCGTTTAACGCGCGTTCACCTGCATGACCGAACGGGGTATGTCCCAGGTCATGACCAAGAGAAATAGCCTCGGTTAAATCCTCGTTTAAAAGAAGTGCGCGTGCAATCGTTCTTGCAATCTGCGATACTTCTAAAGTATGGGTCAATCGTGTGCGGTAATGGTCCCCTTCGGGAGCTAAAAACACCTGAGTTTTGTGCTTTAGCCTGCGGAAAGATTTTGAGTGCAATATTCGGTCACGATCACGTTGATAACAGGTCCGGTATTCGCATGGCGGTTCTTCTGTGTCCCGTCCGCGACTTTTGGAAGAAAGTGCAGCCAACGGCGATTGCATAAGTTTTTCATACATTTCACTTCTTTCATGGATTGTCATATCAGCTCTCCCTTAATTAAAATAGTGGCGAAACCTTTAATATGAATAATATTTTCACCTTTAGTGCCCAAACAAATAAAAAAATGCAAAATAAGCATCTCATTATATTTATACGCGGACAACCTGTCTTTTCCCTGCATTTTTCGATAAAATTTTCAAATCAAGTTATACTTGCGCGTATTCTTGTCCGATTTCTTCTGCTTTAAGGCTTCCCGAGCTTATCTGAGTTAGCTTCTCGTTTAATATGTTCATCAGCTTGCGCGGAATAATAAATTCAATTTCCACACAGTCAGAGAATTGTGTATCACATATGCGACCGCCGATTTCGGGTAACAAAGAGGATATCCGTCCGTACATATTATAATCACATTTTATAACCCCGCGAATACACAGTTGCATATGGATTATACCGCCCTGATCAACCGCCAGTTTTGTACTGTGTGCATAAGCCCGCACCAAACCTCCGGTTCCCAGAAGTACTCCCCCGAAATACCGCGTAATAACCGCAACGCAGTCAGTTAGCTTTTCGTGAATCAGCACATTAAGAACCGGAAGTCCTGCCGTACCCTGGGGCTCACCATCATCAGAATAACGCCGTATTTGACCCTCTCGAAGCACATATGCATAAACATTGTGGGTGGCGTTCCAATACTCTTTGCGCCGCGCATCAATAAATTCTATCGCTTCGTCCTCGGTCTTCACGGGAGAGACGGCACCCAAAAATCGCGAACGCTTTTCAGTAAATTCGCAAACTGATTTATGTTTTATTGTTAGATAACCTTCCATAAGTTGCCTCCGTACAGCGAGAAAGGGCAGCGCCGAAAGCGCTGCCCGATAAAGCTATCTTTTGCTTATTTCTCATCACTTATACTAAAGCGCTTTTTGAAGCGGTCCACACGTCCGCCGGTATCGACAAGCTTCTGCTTGCCTGTAAAGAACGGATGGCACTTCGAGCAAATTTCAACACGAATATTCTTTTTTGTTGACCGTGTTTCAAAAGTTTCGCCGCAAGCACAGGTCACCGTTGCTTTGTCATAACCCGGATGGATATTTTCTTTCATTAACGTCACCTCTTTCAGGAAACAGAGCATTAAAAGGATGTTTTAGATAATAGCACAACCATGTGAAAAAAGCAAGAAAATCATAAATATTTTCTGAAGAGGATTTTTCAGGTGCTATTTTTACCTAGACTTTTGAATATCCGAAACTATTGACAATGGCATCAATCTTCCGCTTATTCTTGCACATTGTGCATTCCATTGTAGGCATGGAATTATAGTCCGGAATATCATCTTCGGTAAAAATGGCGTTGACCGGCAGACCGTTTGATTCACGAATTGCACTGAAAACAGCGGCAATACCCACAAGACGACCGCTGTAATATTGCAGACAATCAATTGAACGATTGATCGTTTTTCCGGTTGAGGCAGAAGCGATAAGAAGGAGTATATTCTTACCCCAAACCATTTTCTGCGTGTTGTCACGAAAAATCATCTGATTATTAGAATTAAGCTCGGGTGTAAGGACACAAATGTCGTTTCCGCTGTTCATTATAAGCGTTCCGGATTGTGTGAGAGCATCTGCAAGAAAAGCGCCCACCATTTCGGTCCCTTCAAGACATATGATGGTGTCAATCGGGGTGTTCGTTATATACTGTTTTGCAAGCTCTTCCGCCGAAGCCTTTGCCATCTTGTGACGACTTTTGATGCTTGTTAAATCAACATAATAATTAACATGCGAATGGTTGGTTGCAAAATGTCCCGGTATTAATCCAATCTTGATGTTCTTGTTGACTTTTGATCGAATTTCCTGCTGCCTGGTTTCCATAATGCGCCTCCTCGGATGATTGCACTAAGGCAATTCGCTTTTTCTTATTCTAACATAAGTTTTCAACGGTATCAACTGCAATTTGCTGAATTTTTTGTTTTTAAATGCCTCAAAGAGCAGAAAGCGCCTGGCTTATATCCTGAATAATATCGTCAGCATTCTCTATACCTACAGAAAATCTTATCATATCGGGGGAGACACCTGCAGCTTTTAACTGCTCATCACTCATCTGGCGGTGGGTGGTGCTTGCAGGATGCAGAACGCTGGTACGAAGGTCCGCAACATGGGTTACAATGGCGGCAAGCTTCAGATTGTCCATAAATCGACATGCCGCTTCCCGCCCTCCCTTGACACCGAAAGAAATTACTCCGGAAGAACCTTTGGGCAGGTATTTTTGAGCTAACTCATAATACTTATTGGATTCTAATCCGGGGTAATTAACCCATGTTATTCTTTCATCCCGCTCAAGATATTCAGCCACCTTTTGGGCATTAGAGCAGTGCCGCTCCATCCGAAGATGGAGAGTATCGATGCCTTGATTCAGGTAAAACGCATTCATTGGGCTGGGGGTGGTACCCAAATCTCGAATGAGGTGGGTTCGGCATTTTGTAATATAAGCAGCCCGACCGAAATTTTCTGTGTATATAAGCCCGTGATAGGTTTCATCTGGTGCGGTCAAACCAGGGTATTTATCCGAAGCTGCCCAATCGAAATTACCGCTGTCAACTATAACCCCGCCTAAAGCTGTTGCGTGTCCGTCAAGGTATTTTGAAGTCGAATGAACAACAATGTCGGCTCCGAATTCGAATGGGCGGCAATTTATCGGCGTTGGGAATGAATTGTCCACAATAAGGGGAACACCGTGCTTATGTGCTGCATGGGCGAACTTTTCGATATCCAACACGCACAGACCTGGATTTGACAGGGTTTCACCGAAAACCAATTTTGTGTTGGGGCGAAAGGCGGCATCAAGCTGTTTGGCGGATGCATCCACATCCACAAAGGTAATATCAATACCCATTTCCCGTAGCGTTTTATCAAACAGGTTAAATGTTCCGCCGTAAATCGAGACCGAGCTTATAATATGGTCCCCGCTGTGGGCTATATTTATTACAGACATGAAAGAGGCAGCCTGTCCGGCTGAAGTAAGCAGCGCACCAACGCCCCCCTCAAGCGCGGCAATTTTTGCTTCAACCGCGCTTGATGTCGGATTGGATATACGGGTATAAATGTCGCCGTCTATCTTGAGGTCAAATAAATCCCCAAGAGTTTGGGAATTGTCATACTTGAAGGTGGTACTTTGTGCAATAGGCAGTACCCGCGGTTCGCCGTTTTTCGGTTTCCAGCCTTCCTGTACGCATTTTGTTTCAATATTCCAGTCGTTACCCATTTATAGATAAACCTCACTCTCTGTTAGTATAAACATTTCCTGTACTAGTATAATACTTATCAATAGATTAATCTTGATAAATATAAGATATCATAATCGGAAGTTTTATACAAATAAAATATCCGAATTAATTGTATTCAAATTTGATTAAAAATCAGATATACATGGATTTTTTGTTCCCGTATACCTATTATACAATTATGCTTGAAAAGCATTTTGCTTAGTGCTATAATTCCCATACTTTCAAAATCTTGATTTTTGATATTTATATTTATGCCGCTGTTACTCGGCGGGATGGAGATTGTTATGGCAAATATTTTTAATAAACTCATATATAAAATGAGGAATTTTAAGCCGGGTCAGGTATTGATTCTTGGCTTTGCATCTGTTATAACAATCGGTACCATTTTATTAATCCTTCCGTTTGCCACAACCGCCAGTGAGAATCTTAACCCTGTTGATGCCTTATTCACAGCCACCTCGGCGGTATGTGTAACCGGTTTGATAGTAGAAAACACCGGCGTTGCATTCACCTTGTTCGGGCAGATTGTTATTATTGTTCTCATACAAATAGGCGGACTGGGCTTTATGACTATGGCCTCGTTGATTTTCATGATGATAGGCAAGCGGATATCACTTCGTGAAAGACTGATAATTCAAGAGGCATACAACCTCGAATCAACACAGGGCGTTGTCAGGCTGGTTCGAACCGCAATAACCATCACCTTCACTACCGAATTCATCGGCGCCGCAATAATTTCCATACGGATGATAAAACAATTCGGTATATCTAAGGGCATATATCAGTCGATATTTTTATCGGTTTCTGCCTTTTGCAATGCCGGCTTTGATGCTTTGGGGCAGGAAGCATCCTTAAGGGAATATGTAACCGACCCGATTATAAATATTACGATAATGTGTCTGATATCCTTTGGCGGTCTCGGTTTCCCGGTATTTATTGATATTTTACGAAAACGGAGATTCAGCCGCCTGATGATTCACAGCAAGGTGGTTCTGCTGGTCTCTGCCACCTTGTTTGTCTTGGGAGCATTGCTTATCGGAATTCTCGAATGGAATAATGAAAAAACACTGGGGAGTTTCAGCTCCCCGGTTAAGGTACTGGCTTCGTGTTTTCAATCGGTCACCCTTCGTACGGCAGGATTTGAGACAATACCACAAGGAGATCTGACCCCCTCGAGTACATTGGTCAGCACAATCCTGATGTTCATCGGCGCATCCCCCGCTTCAACCGGCGGTGGTATAAAAACTTCGACTTTTTTCATCGTTTTGCTGGCAATATTCACAACCGTAAAAGGAAAGCAGGAGTGTAATATCTTTCGACGGAGTATTAACCAACAGGTTGTCAGAAAGGCATATACGATTGCAGCCTTGGCATTATGCCTTGTATTGGTTGATACAGTGGTAATAAGCGCTGTTGAGAATATAACCAATGGCACACGAACCTTGAGTCAGATATTGTTTGAGGTG
>JAQUHC010000078.1 GCA_028683785.1 Oscillospiraceae bacterium | reverse complement strand
AAATGTAGATAATATCTAAGTCCGTTGAATATCTTCTTATTATGATATTTCTATATATTTATTTTAAATTAGTATTAGAGAAGAGTGAAGAGTGAAAAGTGAAAAGTGAAAAGTACAAAAAGAAAGCCGCTCTCGCGACTTTTTCTTTTTGGCTGGGATGGCTGGAATCGAACCAGCACGGGCAGAGTCAAAGTCTGCTGTCCTACCACTAGACTACATCCCAATATTTTGAGGAAAAGGGCACCCGGAAAACCGTGTGCCCTTTTCCTTCATGGGGTGGATAATCGGATTCGAACCGACGATCTCCAGTGCCACAAACTGGCGCTTTAACCGACTAAGCTATATCCACCATAAGTGGCGCGCCTGAAGGGACTCGAACCCCTGGCCCTCTGCTTAGAAGGCAGATGCTCTATCCGGCTGAGCTACAGGCGCATACGAGATTTTAATGTGAAATGGTGGAGCGGGTGATGGGAATCGAACCCACACGACCAGCTTGGAAGGCTGGAGTTCTACCACTGAACTACACCCGCAAATCGCCCCGTACGACCAATGCAGCGTGCATAATGATAGCATATTGAAAGGTCCATGTCAAGCAAATCCATCTGAAATTTTAGATGAATTTTGCATCAAAATCGGGAGTAAAATAAATTTCACTCCCGATTTTTATTATAACAAACCCACCTTGTTTATCCGGTAAGCTTTTCACGCATTCTTGCCAATATTGCGCGTTCCCGCCGCGATACCTGCACCTGCGTCATGCCTAGCTTTTCGGCTGTTATTTGCTGTGTATTGCTCTTTAAGTATCTAAGTACTATTAAAGCTCGATCAAGTGAATCCAGCTCACTGAGCACCTGTCTCAATGCCAATCTGTCTGTCAACAGCTCATCGGGTGGGGATATAGGCACATCAATCTGGTCTCCCTCATCCTCATCCCCCGCCCTGGTAAGTGACAACGGAGGCGCGGCAGCACTCAGTGCCTCGGCTGCCTGCTCTATTTCCACTCCTAATAAATCTGCCATTTCGCTGATGGTGGGCTCACGCCCCTTAACATTGATAAAGCTCTCTCTCTCACGTGATGCTTTCATTGACAGCTCTTTAAGCGACCGGCTCACCTTAACAGCTCCCCCGTCACGAAACAATCGGCGGATTTCACCGAGAATAACCGGTACAGCATAAGTTGAGAATCGCAAACCGCGTTCTTCCTCAAACCCATCGGCTGCCTTTACAAGCCCCATACAGCCCGATTGAAAAAGGTCATCATATTCTATACCCCGTCCGATAAAACGCCTGGCGCATGAATGTACAAGCCCAATATTGCTGCATATAACATCCTCACGCTTGCTCAAAACTGTTTCGCCTGCCTCTGACGCATTGATATGTATTTTTCCAAGGTTACCACAGTACCCTTGCCCTTTTTGGATGTTACCTTCAGTTTATCGGTAAAGCTGTCCATGACCGAAAACCCCAGACCGTATCTTTCCTCCCCTCCTGTTGTAAAAAGCGGCTCCATAGCCTGTTCAATATTTTCAATACCGATTCCTTTATCCCGCACCTTTATTACAACCCGACCGGTCGGATATATTCGTGCGACAATCGTAACTTCCCCAATATTATCAGGGTAGGCATGTACAATGCAGTTTGTCACCGCCTCGGATACTGCCGTCCGGATGTCAACCAGCTCATCTACGGCAGGGTCGAGCTGTGCCACAAATGAAGCGACAACAGATCGCGCAAAACTCTCGTTTGATGAACGACTTGGAAATGTAACTTTCATCTCATTGATAGCTTTCATATAAATCCTGACCTTTCCGGTGATTATTCAGCGGATTAACCCGCATTTATTATTGTGCATTATTAAAAATGTCCAGCCGTTCAAGCCCGGCAAGGCTTATTATCTTTGCTATTCGTTCGGATGTTCCGGTCACCGTCAATCTGCCTCCGTAATGCTGTATCAGCTTGAAGCGTCCCATAATCAAACCTATTCCGGAACTGTCCATAAAACCGACTTCGCTAAAGTCCAGATACAGATTTTTAGGCTTAGATTTTTCTACGGCAGCATCAACCGTTTCCCTGATTTGACGCGCTGTATGATGGTCGATTTCACCCGTAAGGAAGGCTGTCATACCTTCACCTGAGCTTTCGATGCGAACTGCCATTGTATGTCCTCCTTAAACTTCTATCGATTGATAAACCTCTGATACTAATTTTAAATTAATATATGGTGTATTATGCAAATTTTAATTTTGCCTTATACTAATCTCAATTATAAAAGCCGATAAAATGGAGTGATGCGTTCCTAATATTAATTTAAATTAAATTAGTATTAGAAGAACGCGTTCTGAACGATATTTTTATCGTCGCTTTTATTTGAGATTAGTATTGGTATGAATATCATTTATGTACTCTTATTTATTACCTATTAAATATTATTATTCCCTTAAATATTCAAATTATTCATTGAAAATATAATAAATCTAATAATATGAATATTTTGCCGAATTTAGTTGTGAGCATAAAAAAATCCGCCGGGAATTTGATTCCCGGCGGATTTAAATTTTTTATTGTTAATCCTATACAAGAGTTACTTCTTCAACCGTTTCATCTGATACTTCAGAATCGTCATCCTTCTTTTTTTCGCCTATGCTTAAAATAAGGTTAAGCAGTATACCTAAGATAGCCGCTCCCGCAATGCAGGGGACCTTAATTCCGAAGAAGGGAATATTTCCGCCGAATGCATACTGACCACCGACACCGATAACCATGATTGTGGCGATTACAGCCAGATTTTTCGCACTGAACATATCAACCTTTTTATCAATCATGATGGCTATTCCCTGTGCTGCGATTGAGCCGAACAGATATATTTCCAGCCCGCCGATAACCGCGAGCGGTATTCCGTATATTACCGAAATCAGCGGCGTAAAGAAGGAGATAATCATTGCAATTATTCCTGCCGCAAACATTACCGGTACAGAAAACACCTTTGAAATTGCCATGGTGCTGATATTTTCCCCATAGTTGGTTCCGGCAGGTCCGCCTACAAAACCGGAAATCATATCGCAAATACCGTCGCCGATAAGGTTTTTATGTAGTAGATCTGCCATTCTGTACCCAATCTTTTTACCCTTTTTCTTTTCTAAATCATTTACATAGATATCAAGCTGATACACATGAGCAGTTGATTCGGGAATGGTTGCAATTGCAATAGGCATTATTGCAATCACAGCCGCGAGTGAATATCTAGGTAGCGAAAATGCCGGTACCGCAATAATATTACCGGGTGAAGTCCAAATAGATCTGCTGATCGCTGCTTCGGGCATTGCACGGAACAAATTGAAATCCGCGCCCCCTATCGCAAAAATAACAGCCGCGACAACGCAACCGAAAATTGCACCGAGAAGTAATGGCAGCTGCCCAAAAAGACCTTTTAAATACCTTGAGAAGAGTATGGTTGAAAGCAAGGTGGCAAGAGATACAACCCATACCCAGTTGGTTCCTGTAACTCCTGTCGCGCTCGCTTGAGGAGCCGCATCACTCAGTGCATTACCTGCCAAAGATAAACCGATAATCATGGCAATGGAACCGGTAATAGATGGGGGTAGTATTTTTTCTACAGCATTTCGCCCGCTGAATTTGACCAGCAGACCTGCTGCGATAGACACCAGACCGGACAGTATAATACCAAACTGTGCATATGAAATCAGTTCAACAGGTAGTATTCCGCTTGCCTTGAAAGAGCTAATCTGCTCGGCAGTTCCTTCGGATAATACCATCCCGGAAATGGCTGCAAGATATGCAAAACTTGAGCCGTAATAAAGCGGGATTTTTCGGCCGGTGATAAGTATAAAGCATACCGTTGCGAGACCGCTGGCAAAAATGGTGGTGGAAACCTGAAACCCGGTGATAAGCGCCACCGTTACTGTTGCAGGGAACATAACAATTACCTGCTGCAGGGCATATAGTAACAGTTTCCATGGCTCCGGTGTTTCGTTTGGTAAATAACCTATTGCATGGTTATTCTTGGACATACTTTTTACCTCCTCAAATTTTATAATAAAGCCGAGCTTAAGGCAATAACTACTCTATACTGCAAATAATCTTCATTTCATCTTTTTTTACGCCGTCTATAATAGAATATCGAAACGGCGATTACAGCTATAATTCCGAGAACAACAAGCCCGATTTTTGAATATATGCCCATATAATCGGCAATTTTCTGCCACGACTCTCCGGCAGCCGCGCCGAGCATAACCAGAACAACATTCCAAATAAATGTGCCTATGGTAGTAAGAAAAAGAAAACTCAACAATCCCATGCGGGCCATACCCGCCGGAATTGATATCATGCTGCGGACTATCGGGATGAAGCGGCAGAAAAACACGGTAACCTTTCCGCGCTTATCAAACCACGCCTGAGCGCGATTAATATCCTCACTTTTCAGTCGAAGAATGCGTCCGACCTTACCGCTCAGTATATGCTCCAACCGTTCCGGACTAAAAATTCGGCCTATTAAATACAGTATGATTGCCCCCGATACAGAGCCGATTGTTGCGGCAATAACAACCCCAAATACATGCATTCCGGCTTCAGGTTTGGTAGTAAAATACCCTCCCGCTGTCAAGATAACCTCTGATGGTATAGGTGGGAATATGTTTTCTATCATGATTAATACTGCAATGATAAAATACCCATAATCCTGAATTTGTTGAATAATCCACTCCTGCATAATATATTGTTCCTCCGAGTTTAATTTGGGATTTTTAATTATTATAATAATATTAGTCGGTTAAGCAATATATGATACTGATTCAATTTATAAACATAGATAATATCCAAGTCTATATAATACTAATATATTTTAAATTAGTATGAATTGCTTTACATATCCAATAAAATCAGCCGTTCATGTTCGAAACAGTAAGAACGGCCGATTTTCAAATGATATTATTAAGCTTTGGCTTTTGCTGCAAGCTCTTTTTTATTCTTTCTTTCCTGCCATAAAATCCATAACGGACCGCAGATGCAAACCGAGGAATAGCAACCTGAAACAACACCGACCATCATCGGAACCGCAAAGCTTATAATCTGATCAAGATTGAACCACAGAGCAAGAGCTGCAACGGTGCCTATTGCCAAAAAGGTGCAAAGGCTGGTGTTGAATGAACGCGTGAATGACTGATTAATACTTTTATTTGCGATTTCCCCGATGGATTTTGTTTTTTCCATCGAACGGCGGTTTTCCCGAATACGGTCAAAGATAACTATAGTGTCATTCAGCGAATAACCCAAAATGGATAACACGACCGCCACAAAGTTATCGTTTAAGGGAATTCTTAAAACAACAAATGTAAAATAGGCGATCAATATGTCGTGCAGCAATGCGACCAAGGACATCGCTCCTGCCGAAAATCCTCCGATTTTGCGGAACCTGAACGCAACATAAAGAACGAGGAATATCGAAGCCAATCCAATGGCTACCATACATTTCAGGAAAAACAGTTTCCCCATGGAGGGACTGAGTGAGTTTACATTCAGCTTTATTATTTTGTTGTTTGGGAATTCGGATTTCATGGCATTGTGTACTTCATTCTGTTCATCAAGATTTAAAGCTTGGGTAAAAGAAACATTCAGAATATTGTTTTCATTATCTGCCGCATCCGAAATCTGAACACTGACATCCTTGTTTATCTTTTTCTGTAGCTTGTCTTCTACAACTTCACGGTCAAGTTCACCCTCGTAGCTATATTTCATTAAAGTACCGCCCTTAAATGAAATATCCAGCTTAACGCCGAGGAAAATATTAATGAACAATCCGATAATCATAATGCTTATTGATATTGCGTAGAATATCTTGCTTTTTCCTATAAAGTCGAAGTTCATTTCATTCCTTTTCATGCCCTTTCACCTCCAAGCAGCCAAGGTTTGCGTAAGAATTTAAAGCGTGAAATAGATTTGAGCATGAGACGGGAAGCGGTTACACCCATTACGAAGTTGAATATAATTCCGACAAACAATGTATACCCGAATGAGTATATCGAACCTGTTGTGGAGGCGGGAAACAAGAATAAGACAGGTTTTAGAATGGTAGCCCATAATCCGGACGGAGGTCCGAACACACCCATTAAAACAATGGCGACAATCATAACAGTAATATTTCCGTCGAATATGGCTGAAAAAGAGCTGCTGGAGCCGCGCTCGATTGCACTGTCAATGGTTCGGCCTGCTCTGATCTCTTCCTTTATACGTTCCGATGTAATTACATTGGCGTCAACGCCCATGCCTATGGACAGGATGATACCTGCCATACCGGGCAGGGTTAAGGTGAAGCTGGGTATAAAGTTAAAATATCCGGATATAGCTGCAAGCGAACCTGCAACCTGTCCCACCAGAGAAATAACGGCAATAAATCCGGGAAGCCGATAATACAAAAGCATAAACAGCGATACAATAATGAAAGCAATAATACCGCCGATAACCATAATATCGAGTGATTTTGTTCCGAGTGTCGGGTCAATAACTCCGTTACTCTTAACCTCAATACTAAAAGGGAGGGCACCCGAATTAATCAGATTGGCGGTTTTTGCGGCATCGGCGTAATCCTCAAAGCCTCCGGAAATGGTGGATATACCATTTGTAATATGAGCTTCTACTTGTGGGTTAGATAACAATTCGTTATCAAGCCATATTGATATGGTGCCGCTTTTTAACTGTTTTTTGGTGGCATCGGCAAAACTCTGGCGCCCCGATTCCTTCAGTCTGAGCTCAACAACCGGCACATTTATACCGTTTTCTGTATGAAAACCGGCTTTTGCCGATTCAACATCCTTACCTGTAAGTACCAAATCACCTGTAGGTTTGCCGCTTTCATCAGGTCCACCGATATAAAATTGAAGCTGTGCCGTTTTGCCCAGTTCTTCAATGGCAGCGTTCGGATCAAAATCAGTTTGAGTTGTCTTCCACGGAAAACGCACAATAACCTGATGATTTGTCATATCAGCATAAATTTCGTAATCGGTAATGTTATTACCAACCAAACGCTGAGCAATTACATCCTTAATCCCGTTCATTTGGTCTTCGCTTACATTCTTAACGTCCTTCTCCGGACCAAAGGTTACATCAACGCCGCCTTTAATATCAATCCCCAGACGAATATCGGATGCTCCTTTGATATAGGTATCGCGCCTGTCCCCATAATGACCATACACGCCGAATATAGTTGTATAGCCCAATGCGAGTATTAACAGCGCAACGATGAAGAATGTTAATTTTCTGGCTCGCTTCATCGGCTTGTCCCCCTACGCTTACTATTTGTTTGAAGCGAATTACCATCCGCTCAACTTCAATAGTAATCATTATATAAGCAGCAAGATTAAAAGTCAATATTGGTCTCTGTGGTTCCCAAAATAAAAAATTATCTATTCAGGTATGTTTTTAAGCATACAAGTTCGGCGGTTATGCAAAACAGCTCGATTGCAAGCTGCAGTTCCGCAAGAGGCGGATATGTCGGTGCAATTCTGATATTACGGTCACGCGGGTCCTTTCCGTACGGATAGGTTGCTCCCGCAGGTGTCATAACAACCCCCGCTTCCTTTAATAAACGCACCGTCTCCTTGGCACAGCCGTCCAAAAGATTTATGCTGATAAAATATCCTCCCTGCGGGGAATTCCACTCTGCAATTCCCTTGCCGCCCAGATTCGTTTCCAGCGTCTTCAACACCGTCTCGAATCTCGGACGCAATACGGCTGCATGAAGCTTCATGTGGCTTAAAACGCCTTCAAAATCTCTGAAAAATCGGGCATGTCGAAGCATATTGATTTTATCGTATCCGATTGTTTGGAAGGACATTCGACGGCGTACTTCCGCAATAATGGCCGGACTTGCCGCCATTGCAGCCACCCCCGCACCCGGAAAGCTGATTTTTGAGGTTGAGGCAAACATAACAACACGATCTTCATTCCCACGCAGTTTCGCTTCATCATACAGGTTGAGTATCGAATGGTCAGTATTGTATAAATGGTGCAAGCTATAAGCATTGTCCCACATAATGCAAAAATCGGGCGCGGCAGCGGAAAGTCCGGCTAAACGCCGTACGGTATCATCCGAATATATAATCCCCTCGGGATTTGAATAAACCGGAACACACCAAATCCCCTTAACCATCGGGTCCGAGACATATCTTTCTACCTGCTCCATATCCGGTCCGGTGGGGGTCATATCCACGGTGATAAGCTCTATACCAAAGTATTCGGTAACCGCAAAATGCCTGTCATATCCCGGAGACGGGCATAAAAACTTAACTCCGCCTTGCAACGCCCAAGGCTGCTGCCCTAACAGTCCGCGTGAAAAAGCCATCGCGATAAAATCAAACATCATGTTAAGGCTTGAATTTCCGCCTACAATTATCTGAGACTCATCCACCCCTAAAATCGGAGCAAATATCGCTTTTACCTCCGGAAGTCCGTCGTTTAACCCGTAATTTCGCGTATCAAAGCTGTCCTTTGAGGTATAACCATCCCTGGTATTTACACAGTCGAGCAGTCCCATTGTCAGATCGAGCTGTTCTGGAGACGGCTTCCCGCGGGACATATCCAGTTTAAGCCCTCGAGATTTAAATTCATCATATTTTTTCTGCAATTCATCAATTCTCGAGTTCATTTGATCTTTTGTATAGCTTAGAGTTGCCATGATTATTATGCTCCCCTCACACTGCATAAAGGTGATAATATACTCCATAATTCTATTATATACATATCATTTTTGCAAGTTAATTTTAATCATCCTGCATTTTTTGTAAATATGCATGATTTTTTCTGTTATACTAAATGAAGTATTGTATTAAATAAAATTATCTCATATTGTGGGGAGGGAATCAAATCCTTCTTGCAGATCCTCGTCGGAGGGAATATAATCTGTCATTGTTCCGTCAAGATATGAAGTATAGGCATTCATATCGAAATAACCCGTTCCCGTCAAACCGAAAAATAAGGTTTTTGCTTCTCCCGATTCACGGCACTTTATTGCCTCGTCAATGGTTGTACGGATAGCGTGTGCGGATTCGGGCGCCGGAAGAATGGTTTCATGCTTGGCGAAAAATGTCGCGGCTTCAAAAACCTTTGACTGCTCGACGGCTACCGCCTTCATATAGCCGTCATTGTACAACTTGGATAGTATCGGACTCATTCCGTGATAACGCAGCCCTCCCGCATGATTTGGCGAAGGTATAAACTCACTTCCAAGCGTATACATGGGTGCAAGCGGAGTTACATGACCGGTATCACAATAATCGTAAGCATACCGGCCGCGTGTTAGTGAAGGGCAGGAAGCAGGTTCAACCGCAATAAATTCGGTACCTTTGCGCGTACCGTTCAGAGTATCTTGAAAGAATGCAGCCATAAGCCCGCCCAAATTAGAGCCGCCGCCCGCACAGCCAATAACAACATCCGGGTACTCGCCTATCTTTTCGAATGCAGTCTTTGATTCCAGCCCGATTATCGATTGATGTAATAAAACTTGATTGAGTACCGAGCCCAAAACATAACGGCAATTCGTAGTTTTTACTGCGGCTTCAACAGCCTCTGAGATCGCACATCCAAGCGAGCCACCCGTTCCGGGATGTGCTTTCAAGATTGCGCGGCCGACTTCGGTTGTATCGGACGGGC
>JAQUHC010000077.1 GCA_028683785.1 Oscillospiraceae bacterium | reverse complement strand
CCTTCGGCAAGTCGATTATATTTGTTGCACTGGGTGAAGGCTTTGGGCTTTACGGACTGCTGATCGGTATCCTCTGTCTTGTGCTTTGATTTGAAAAACCAATCCATGATAAAGGCGGTGAACGATTATGCGGTTTTATGTTATAAGCGATAATATTGATACACAGGTTGGGATGCGGCTTGCAGGTATTGAGGGAATTGTTGTCCATGAACAGGATGAGGTAACAAAAGCGTTATCGGATGCCATGCAGATGGAGGATGTTGCTGTCATTCTTATGACCGAGCGGCTGGTTAATCTCTGTCCCGACCTTGTTGATGAGCTGAAATTAAACCGCACACGTCCGCTGATTGTTGAAATACCCGATCGCCACGGCAACGGTAGAGCAAAGAACTCGATCACCCGATATGTGCGCGAAGCAATCGGTATTAAGATTTAAAATTTGCTTAAATGTTTTTTCAGATACTCGAAAGGGCATGGTTATATGACAAATAGCGAAGAAAAGGTAAATAAATTCGTTCAGGCAATAACCGCTTATGCCGAGGAGCAGCGGGATATTATTCTGCGTGAAGCCGAAACCTTCAAGACGGAACGCCTTAAAAAGGCCGAACAGGAGGTTATGGAAGATGCAAATAAACTGATACAAAAGGAAACCGCCGAAATGCGTGATGAAGGTGTAAGGGAAATGTCCCGTCGTGATATCGAAGCTCGCAAGGCGGTATTTACTCGACGGCATCAGATAACTGATGAGGTTTTTAGGCGTGCCGAAAACGAGCTTATTGAGTATACAAAAAAGCCGGAATATACCGAATATATAATCAAAATGCTTGAAAACATGATATCCATGCTTCACGGGGAAACGGTTTACATGATTGCCGAAAAGGACGGTGCTATGCTTGAATCGCTTTCATCTCTTTTACCTGAGAAAAGCAGCATAGAAACTGCCGATGATATCCTTATTGGAGGGATACGCGCACTTAATTCCGAAAACGGAAAGATTATAGATAATACATTGGATTCTAAGCTTAAGTCACAGCATGACCGGTTTATTCTTACATCGGGGCTGACCGTTAATTAATACAAATTCAATTTATATCAGCGGGAAAGAATATGATGCACACTCAGAAAGGCAGGTGCGGGCCCATGCAATCTTTCATTCTTATTTGTGTAAGCGCCATTGCATGGGTATTTTTATGGATAATATAATTTTCGGTATAAACGGCCCAGTTATAACCTTACTCGGTGATACCGGTTTATCATTGATGGAGATGGTTTATGTCGGCAATGATAAGCTTGTCGGAGAGGTTATCGGCATTACCGAGAATCAAACCACCGTACAGGTATATGAAAACACCACCGGCCTGCGTCCCGGTGAAGAGGTTATTGGAACAGGCAGCCCGCTTTGTGCAACATTGGGGCCGGGTATCCTTGATAATATTTTTGACGGAATTGAACGCCCGCTTAAGGCCATTGAAGCGGTTTCGGGCGATTTTATAAACCGCAGCGTAACGGTTTCTTCCTTGGACGAACAGCATGAATGGGATGTAACCATCACGGTTAATGTTGGGGATAAACTAACCCCGGGTGCGATTTATGCCACCTGCCCCGAGACCCCCGCCATAGCACATAAATGCCTTGTTCCGCCAACATTATCGGGAATTGTCGAGCAGGTTAACCCAAACGGAAAATATCGGATTAATGATACCGTCGTCACCCTTCGTGATGATAAGGGAAATCTGCACAAGTTATCGCTCTGCCATAAATGGCCTATCCGTACACCCCGCCCCATCGCAAAAAGGTTATATTCAAAGGCTCCCCTTGTAACCGGTCAGCGTGTTATAGACACGCTATTCCCCGTCGCAAAAGGCGGTACCGCCGCTATTCCCGGAGGATTCGGAACCGGTAAGACCATGACCCAGCATCAGCTTGCAAAATGGTGTGATGCCGATATTATCATATATATCGGCTGCGGAGAACGCGGAAACGAAATGTCTCAGGTTCTGGAGGAATTTTCAAATCTGATAGACCCAAAATCCGGCCGCCCCATGACAGACCGTACCTCACTTATTGCCAATACCTCAAACATGCCGGTGGCGGCTCGTGAAGCATCCATCTATACAGGGATTACCCTTTCCGAATATTATCGTGATATGGGGTATCATGTTGCCATAATGGCAGATTCAACCTCTCGCTGGGCAGAAGCCCTGAGAGAAATTTCCGGCAGACTTGAGGAAATGCCTGCCGAGGAAGGGTTCCCCGCCTATCTCCCTTCCCGACTGTCCGAATTCTATGAGCGTGCAGGCTTGGTTGAATCGCTGAGCGGAAATCAAGGCAGCGTTACGGTTATCGGCGCAGTATCACCTCAGGGAAGCGATTTTTCCGAACCTGTAACTCAGAATACCAAAAGATTTACCCGATGCTTTTGGGCACTTGATAAATCTCTTGCTTACGCGAGACATTATCCCGCCATCAACTGGACATCGAGCTACAGTGAATATATCGGAGATTTATCAGAATGGTATAAATCGAATGTGGGTGAAGATTTTCTTGACTGTCGCGCTCGAATTACCAAACTATTGCAGGAAGAAAACAAGCTGATGGAGATTGTTAAGCTTATCGGTGCTGATGTACTTCCCGATGACCAGAAGTTGATTATTGAAACCGCCCGTGTAATTCGGGTAGGTTTTCTTCAGCAGAATGCTTATCATAAACAAGATACCTATGTACCGCTAAGTAAGCAGCTGTTGATGATGCGAATAATTCTATATCTCCATCGCTCGTCGCAGGCGGTTTTAGCAACCGGAATACCGATATCGCGTATAATCTCACTGGGACTTTTTGATAAGCTTATTCGTATGAAATATGAAATCCCCAATGATAAACCCGAAGCACAGGAAGATTATTTTACCCAAATAGATAACGCATTTAAAACTTTATAATCCATTTACTGTAAATGATAAAGCGCGGAAAGGCATGATTCTTTCTATGATTATTGAATATATTGGAGTAAAAGAAATAAACGGTTCCGTAATTGTGCTTGACGGGGTGAAAAATTTATCGTTTGAAGAAACCGTTATGATTCATCTTGACAACGGCGAGGAACGCGCAGGCCGTGTCGTCCAGATTGAAGGAGAACGCGCGGTTATTCAGGTATTTGAAGGTGTAAAGGGCATTTCCCTTACAAACACCCGGACCCGAATGCTTGGCCACCCGGTCGAGATGTCCCTGTCAACCGAGCTGCTCGGTCGCATACTTGACGGAGCAGGGCGTCCTATTGACGGGCTGGGCGATATATTTCCCGAAAAGCGGCGAGACATAAACGGAACCCCTATAAATCCGGTTTCTCGTGTATATCCGCGAAATTATATATCGACAGGCATTTCCTCCATCGATTGTCTGATGACCCTTATTCGAGGACAAAAGCTACCCATATTTTCTGGTTCGGGCATGAGACACAACGAGTTGGCGGCACAGATCGTAAGGCAGGCGAAAATTTCAGATACCTATACCGATTTCGCCATTGTTTTTGCCGCGATGGGGGTTAAAAACGATGTGGCAGATTATTTCCGCCGCAGCTTTGAAGACAGCGGTGTTCTGAACCGTGTTGTCATGTTTCTCAATCTTTCAAATGACCCTATAATCGAACGAATTCTCACCCCTCGCTGTGCCCTGACTACCGCGGAATATCTTGCTTTTGATCGTGGAATGCATATTCTGGTGATTATGACCGATATGACATCTTATGCCGAAGCCCTGCGTGAATTTTCCGCGTCTAAAGGAGAAATACCGGGAAGAAAGGGATACCCCGGCTACCTGTATTCCGATCTGGCTTCAATTTATGAACGTGCGGGTATGATAAAAAGCAGCCGGGGATCGGTAACCCAAATTCCCATACTTACAATGCCGAACGATGATATTACTCACCCGGTTCCCGACCTTACCGGCTATATTACCGAAGGGCAGATTGTGCTTGACCGTACCCTTGACAGCAGCGGTATTTATCCGCCCGTCTCCCCCCTGCCATCTCTGTCTCGACTTATGAAAGACGGTATAGGCGAAGGATTTACACGCGCCGACCATTCGGCTGTCGCCAACCAACTTTTTGCATGTTATGCCAGAGTACAAGAGGCGCGTTCACTTGCTTCTGTTATCGGTGAGGAGGAATTATCTCCAAACGATAAAAAGCTTATTAAGTTTGGACGGTTGTTTGATAATAAATTTATTAATCAGGGATATCTTGAAAACAGAACAATAGACCAGACCTTGGATCTGGGATGGGAATTATTATCCACCTTGCCGCGTGAAGAACTTGACCGCATTGATGATAAAATGCTTGAAGGGCATTATAACCCTGACAGTCAATAATTTACAGCTGACGAATCTTAGTATAAACGAGGTGACCAATCTTGGAACAGCAGGTTTTTCCGACCAAAGGCAACCTTATCAACACAAAAAAATCGCTTGCGCTTGCCAAGGTTGGTTTTGAGCTGTTGGATAGAAAACGAAATATTATTATCCGCGAAATGATGACTCTTATTGACCGCGCCTCGGATATTCAGGAACAGATTGACAACTGCTATGAGCAAGCATATCTCGCCCTTCAAAGGGCGAATGTTGCCCACGGCGTGGTAATCGATATTGCTGCGGCGGTGCCTGTGGAAAACGGATTATCCCTTACCACACGAAGTGTAATGGGGGTTGAAATTCCGAATGTGCGTCTTGAAACGCAGCCATTAGAGCTTTCATACGGCTTTATGTTTTCCAGTGCGCTTTTGGATGAAGCCTATATCAAATTTGATTCCGTTAAAAAGCTTACCGCTCAACTGGCCGAAATTGAGAACAGCGTTTATCGTCTGGCAACAGCAGTAAACAAAACTCAAAAAAGAGCCAATGCTCTGAAAAATGTCATAATACCCCGGCTGTCTTCCACAGTAAAGACTATTGCAGATTCGCTTGAGGAAAAAGATAGAGAGGACTTCTCCCGGTTAAAAGTGATAAAAGCCCGGAAGCAAAATGTTTGAGAAGTATTATGAGTCATAAGACGGTCAATAATTCATATAATATAAAAGGTCTAAATTTTACATTATCTTTGCGAAAGGATGTGTATAGTGTGAGCTGATACTAAATCCAACTATAACTATTCCATAATTATCGCTCATGGCGCGTTCTTGCCCGCAAGAACGCATCGCTCTATTCTGGAATGTTTTAGAATGGATTTAGTATGACATATCACAGACAGAAAGGCAGGTGCGAGCCCATGCGATCTTTCATTCCTATTTTGCAAACACTCGTGCATGGGTATTAACATGGCTATAAAAAATTATTTTGTTAACGGGATAACCGCACATGGTTATATAGATTTTTTTTCATTTAATATCCAAGGCTTAAAAAAAGTATTTGTGCTAAAAGGTCAGCCAAAAAGGTTAAAGTCAGAATTAATCAACTCAATTGTCATGAAATATAAGGATAACCTTTCGAATATTGAATGCATACACAATCCCCTTAATCCCGATGTATTGAACGCCATAATTATTCCGGAAATAAATATTGCAGTTGCGGACGGAGCGGAATTGCATATATCTCCTACGCGTGACCGAGTAATTGAACAGATCGATATTGACATTTGTGATAATTCTAAATTAAGCATTTTTAAGGAGGATATCGTCAAAGCAGAAGAAAGGATTACCGAATGCTGTGACAATGCCCGCAAGTGTTTTGCGGAGGGTTTAGTCATACACGATGAATGGGAAAAGTGTTATATTGAACATACCGACTTTGAAAAATCCGATAAGCTCGCTTCTGACACAATTGAGCTGTTGATCGGGAGCAAAATTTTTAACAAAAAGGCTGTTGTAAAACACAGATTTTTCGGGGCCAGCACACCTAACGGTCAATTTGACTATATCGACAATATTACCTTGAATATGTCAAACAGGTACCTTCTGAAAGGTAGACCGGGCACGGGAAAATCAACCATGCTCAAAAAGCTTGCAAAAGCTTCGGAAAGTCATGGGTTGGATACCGAAATATATCACTGTGGTTTTGACTCAAACAGTCTGGATATGGTATTACTGCCGGAATTGAGCGTATGTATTTTTGACAGCACCTCTCCCCATATATACAAGCCGACAAAACCAAACGACAAAATAATAGATATGTATGAGATATGCGTAAAACCGGGGACCGATGAAATGTACAGTCATGAAATTGATGATATCAGCAAGCGATACAAGACTGTTATAAAACAGGGTATTCAGTGGCTTGCAGAAGCCAAAAGCTATCAGGATACAGCAGATGACTTCTATGCTCAAGCAATCATACCTCAACAGGAAAAGGCTCTGTACGATAGTGTTACAAAAAAACTAAACCGGTATTATGATAATATTTGCAACACATTTCAACATATTAATAATTTGTTTACAAATTAAAAAACCGCTCATCAAAATAATGGGCGGTTTTTAATTCTATTTTGTATCAGATTTATAAATGTGCTGCATTTAATTTATTAAGGGGTTTACCTACTCCGTATGCGAGAACGCCCCCGATAATGGCTTCGGGTATTCCGCTTGTAAGCACAGTCATTCCCAGAATACCGAGAACTAAATTAAATCCTACATTGTTTACTGAAGCGAATTGCTCACCAAAGAACAGGTATATACCGCCCAATACAAGAAGGGTGTTTGTTAAACTTCCAAGAATACCGCTAATGGTATATGACCAAAAATTATCATTAAACAATCTTGAAAGAGAACGATAACTAAGTCCTGCCACCACTCCGATAAGAATTCTGGGGACAAAACAAATAACCAGGCTCCAATAATTACCCCCGATTTCTCCGACAGAATAAAACGGTGTAAAGACAAAGGCTATCGGTGAAGGCGGCATAAATGTCATAACCAGAAAACTAAACAGTCCGAAAAAGAACCCCATTGCCGCTCCCGCGCCCGTACCCATAACCATAGCCGTTATAATCACCGGAATATGGGAGAGAGTTGCAACAATCGGTCCCAATGCCGGGAGAGAGCCAAGAGGAGTAAAGCATACGATGGCTTCAATTGCCAGCAGAATTGCAAACTGTACAATAAAGAGCAGGCGTTTCTGATTGTAATTTAACGATGAATTTTTTCTGTCGACCATAAGATGACCTCCCTGCTGCTGTTCGTTAACGATACAGCGCATAAATTATCTATAAAAATACAACTTTCACCGAAGCAAAACACCCATGCTGCAGCGCCGGATTTTTAGGCTGCCGCGCCGTGTCTTTTATCTCCGTCCCCGGCTGTATTATTTTTTGTTCTTTTGAAAAATAATATGCAGACCTGTTAAAACGAGATCGTCGTCATATATCACTTTATGACGGCAATTTAAGGCAATCTCCTTGCCAAGCCCACCTGTGAGAACGGTGGTTGCGCAATAGCCAAGCTCGTCCTCGATACGGTCGCACATCCCGTCTATCATTGATGCGGCACCATATACCACTCCCGATTGCATGGATTCTATGGTATTTACCCCGATTACCTTTTCGGGTGTTTCAAGACTGATTCGCGGAAGCTGTGAAGCACGGGATACCAGAGATTCTATGGCCACCCCCACCCCTGCCATTATGGCTCCTCCGCGGAAAACTCCGTCGCGATCAACAACCGATACGGTGGTTGCCGTACCCAAATCCCATATAATACACGGCGCACCGTATTGAGAAACGGCGGCAACCGCTCCAACCAAAAGATCGGAGCCCAATTGAGCAGGATTATCTATACGAATATTTACTCCGGTTTTTGTCCCGGGGATAACCATCATGGGCACAACCCCGGTGACCTTCTCAACCGCATGTTTTATTACCGTATTAAGCGGGGGCACAACCGAGCATATTATTGCACCGTTAAAGTCCTTCGAATCCAGTCCGTAGAGTCTTAAAATATCCAGCAACTCGACCGCATACTGATCCTCCATCTTTGCCCGGTCGGTAGCAATTCTGGATTTAAGCATAAGCCGCTCACCCTTAAACATACCAACAGTAATATTCGTATTCCCCATATCCAAAGCAAGCAGCATGTGATCATCTCCTGTTATTTTTTCTTATTGAAAATAAATATTATTAGAAGTGTGATAATTGTTATAACCGTGATTCCGGCGGCAATATACGGGGCGATGAGGATAATATTAAAATATGTCGAGGCTGCTGCATTGTTTTTGCCGTTTTTTGTCTGTGTATTTGAAATGCTGTTGTTCCCATTTTTATGAAAAGCAGTTGTTGTCGTTTTATCAGATAATTCCCCTGTCTGCACGGTGGATGTGGTTGTGTTGATTTTAGTTATTTCTGATGTAGCCTTTGCCGCAGAAGTTGTTTTTACGTTGGCTTTTGTTTTGGTCGGAGCCTTGGTGGGTTTGGATTTTGTCTCGGACGGGGAGGGCGGTTCTACCGTCCCGCTCGGCACAGGCTGGGTGGTGACAATAATACTGCCACCCGGAACATAAGCATTTAAAGCCAACGGCGGATATGTAAACTCCTTGGAGATTTCGGAGCTTGTGAAATATCCGCTTTCCAAATGGCTCTCGGAAAATGGTAAACTATTTTGAAATTTTTTGGCTTCGGTGCTGCTCCCCACAAGAAAATAATCTCTGTAAATATAATTATTATATTCTGTCTGATCATCCCAGGTAACATCCACCCCATACCATTTGTTGTCCTCCATTTTGACGGCATTCCACATATGGGGTTCTTGTAAACCCGATGATGTTCCTCCTTTTCCTACAACCAATATACAGGGTATATCGTACTTGTCACATATCAACTTAAAAGCCTCGGAATACCCTTCGCATACAGCCACTCCGTCAACCAATGCACCATAAGCATTATAAGAGAGTTCCGAATAACTATAATCATAAGATATTCGTGTTGCAAGCTCGTTGTGAATGGAAAGCACCTTTTCATAACGCGAGCTGCCTGTGACCGGTATACTGTTTACCTTTGACATGAGGGTGTTAACTATCTGCTCCTTTATAGGAACATACGAATTGATTAAAGCAAAAGTGAATTCAATACGATTTATGGTAAAAAGAAAATTATCTCCTTTTTTTATGCCAAAAACATCATTATCTGGTATGCCTGGTATGCAATTTTTTATATCAAGCCAGAATATCTCAGGGTAATCCATAATTAACGCATCCAACGCCCCCTGTACTATCCGGGATATTTCCATTTTAGAGGATTCCCATTCAGCATCGGTAGGATTTCCGCTTTTCGCAGTAAAGGTTATGGGAGTTGCCAAACTTATGATCATTTTATCGCTTAACGGAGTTATCTCCTTTAAGCCGTTGTAAATGGCTTGCTGATTTTTATCAAGCTGAGAGTAATAGTTAAACGAGCCGAATGAAAAATTGCTGTTGTATGATGAATATACTACGGTAAAATCGGTATCCTGCTTATATATTGCAACATTATTATCATCTGTCAGAGCGACGGTGCTAAAAGAAAAAATAACAGACATCAATAAAACCGCACTAACAGAGGCAATCCGTTTTTTAGTTTTTATGATAATCACCTGTTTAATTATGGTTACCTCTAATAACCCGTTTTGAACGGATTCCGAGCTGAATTTTTGTCGGACAAGGAAAGCCGACGAAGCAAGGCTTTCAGCCTTACAAGGAGGCTTGACGCCGTCCGGCGGTAATTATGCCGGAATACGCCGGAAGGGGTTTTTAGAGGTGACCTTATGTAGGATTACTGCAAATACAGG
>JAQUHC010000076.1 GCA_028683785.1 Oscillospiraceae bacterium | reverse complement strand
AAAAAACGACAATTTTCGAAAGAAAGTTGTCGTTTTTTTGCACTCTTCTCTAATGTTGTTTCCGGTGAAAATATTAACCAAGATAAGAGAATTGGCGGTGTTGCTTACGTGAAGTGAATTACATTTTCTTAAAAAAGATATTTTCTAAACTTGCTTCACATTGCACTGTACGCTATAATTAATTCAAAGGCGGTGACAGGGTGAAAGAAAAGACATCTAAGGTCGGTAAGTTTTTTTTGTCAATTATTTTTATCCCATTTTTTCTGTTAATCTGTATTTGCTTTTTATTATATACACCGATAGATTTTATTAGATATCGCAAGACACGATATTATAAGGATACAAAGGAAAAATACACTTGGTTATCAACCGTGTCTTACTACGTCCGTTTGTATGATATCATAAAAAATGCTGACATGCCGATCGAATACTTTAGGTGTACGGAAGTTTCCCTTAACGGTTATGGTTATTTTATATATAAGAATATTTTAATTTTTAATAATTATGAACTATGTTACGACAGCGAAATCAATGCATGGACAGTCGAAATAGAGGATGAGTATATACGAGTGGAAGAAGCTGTCAAACAAGATATCCAAAATTTTAATGAGTTCATGAAAGTTGATGTTGCTGACAGAGCGGTGATATTGGTTGATAACGAAGAGATTTTCGAGGGCGTTTTGCCAGAAATTGAGAACTGTGAAGTTTTGTTGACTTCTCAAAGTGGTACCGCAACCGCTTTGCAAAATTTTATTGCAAATCATTCCTAATGACGTGTCATCTTTTTCGTTACCTCTTTACAAAAAGAAAAAGTCGCTGTCAAGCGGCTTTTCCTTTTTGTATTTTTCTCTTTTTTCTTTTCGTTCTCCTCTCTTATATCATTATGACTATTCAAAAAACATAAATCGTTCGTAAATTAATTTTTATTGACAAATTCAAACAAATCTTTTATTATATTTCCCATAGACAGCAATGGCGCTGTAGGCTTATTTGCCTACGGCGTTTTAATAATTTTCGTCTCATCAAGCACTTATTATGAAAGGCGATGTTGGAAATGAATTCGATTTCAGAGAGCTTCGGAAAATTAGTATTCAATGACAAGGTAATGTGCGAACGTCTGCCAAACGATGTTTACAAAGCCTTAAAAAGAACTATTGAAATGGGTAAGAGTCTTGACCGCTCCATTGCGGATGTTATTGCCAACGCCATGAAGGACTGGGCAATAGAAAAAGGAGCTACTCATTATACCCACTGGTTCCAACCCATGACAGGGGTTACGGCTGAAAAACATGAGAGCTTTATTTCTCCGAAATCAAACGGAGCGGTTATTATGGAGTTTTCGGGGAAAGAGCTTATCAAGGGTGAACCTGACGCATCCAGCTTTCCTTCTGGCGGTCTGCGTGCAACTTTCGAGGCACGAGGTTATACCGCATGGGACCCGACCTCTTACGCGTTTATTAAGGATAATACACTCTGCATACCGACGGCATTCTGCTCATACGGCGGTCAGGCGCTTGATAAAAAGACCCCTCTTCTCCGTTCTATGGAGGCGATAAATAAACAGGCTATTCGAATACTGAAACTGTTTGGTAATGAAGATATAGGCAGGGTAATCACCACGGTGGGCGCCGAGCAGGAATATTTTCTTATTGATAAAGAGCTTTTTGAAAAGCGCAAGGATCTGATTTTCTGCGGTCGAACTCTATTCGGCGCCAAGCCACCAAAGGGGCAGGAGCTTGAGGACCATTATTTCGGCACAATCAAGCCCCGTATCAAAGCCTTTATGGCCGATCTGGACGATGAGCTTTGGAAGCTGGGCATTCTTGCGAAAACCGAACATAACGAGGCAGCCCCCGCACAGCATGAATTAGCTCCGATATTTACAACCACAAATATTGCAGCCGATCATAATCAAATTACAATGGAATTGATGAAAAAAGTGGCGCAGCGTCACGGTATGGTTTGTCTGCTCCACGAAAAGCCGTTTGCCGGCGTAAACGGGAGCGGGAAGCACAACAATTGGTCGCTCACCACAAATACCGGCATAAATTTGCTTGAACCCGGCGATTCGCCCGAAGAAAACGCACAGTTTTTGCTGTTCCTTGCCGCAATAATTAAGGCGGTTGACGAATATCAGGATCTGCTTCGCCTGTCGGTTGCAAGTGCGGGAAACGACCATCGGCTTGGCTCTAATGAAGCGCCTCCTGCCATTGTATCCATTTTTGTGGGTGAGGAGCTTTCCTCCGTACTCGATGCCATAGAAAGCGGAAATGCATGTGTCCGAAAGGATAAGCAGGAAATGCGTATAGGTGTTCATGTTCTTCCGCGCTTTTTTAAGGATACAACCGACCGAAATCGCACCTCCCCCTTTGCATTTACAGGTAACAAGTTCGAGTTTCGTATGCTGGGTTCATCACAGTCAATTTCCGGTCCAAATACAATTCTCAACACCACGGTTGCCGAGGAGCTTTCGCAGTTCGCTGATATTCTTGAAAAATCCGATAATTTGCACGGCGATATTCTTGATTTGGTGCGTAAAACCGTTACCGAGCACAAGCGGATAATCTATCATGGTAATAATTATTCGGATGAATGGGTGGATGAAGCTAAAAATCGCGGATTGCTTAACCTTAAATCAACCGTTGATGTTTTGCCATACTTTATTGCGGATAAGAATGTGGAACTGTTTACAAAACATAAGGTTTTTTCAGAATCCGAAATTCATTCAAGATATGAAATCCTTCTGGAAAACTACTGCAAGGTTCTCAACATCGAAGCGTTGACCATGCTTGATATCGCACGAAAAGAGATATATCCGGCCGTTTCCGAATATATTAAAGAGCTCAGCCAAACCGCCCTGTCCAAGCAGCAGCTTATACCTGATGACTGTTGTGAAGTTGAGAAGTCTATCGTTACCAAGCTTTCGGCTTTATCCTCCAGCCTTTATAAAAAAATCGAGGCATTAAGCAATGCTCTGCTTGAAACAAAAAACTACACAGACCTGCTTGCATGTGCGCGTTTTTATAAGGATACCGTTCTGGAAACCATGCAGGAGGCCCGTGTTGTTGCTGATGAGATGGAGCTTTTAACCGACGCAAGGCTATGGCCTTTCCCCACCTTCAGCGAATTACTTTTTAAGGTATGATATTAAACATAAAATGCCGGAGAAACTCAACCGTTTCTCCGGCATTTTATGTTTAATATTTATATGAATATATCATTTTTATGACTATCCTTTCGCAGTGACTGGGATGTTTTGACCGGTTCGGCTGTGCCGAATTTGCGCCTCGCTTTTGGCGCAAAAGGACAAAACTCCCCGTTTGAAAAAATTTATTTTTCAAACTTAAGACCTTCAAAATCTAAATAATCCTCAATAAACTGCTTTCGTAACAGATTTAAAGGGATAAATTCATTATATTTACCCTCTATTTGTACTTTTTCGGGCAATGGCAGGCTGTATAGGTCGAGATCGGAACGCAGAATATCTGCAATTATATCTTCAATCTCTTCTTTGCCACCATTAAAATTCACTTCCAGATAAACGCAGGTTAACCACGGCAGTTTACTTTTAATATTGCGTTGTCTTAAGGCATAATTTAAGGTTATAAGCTGCCTTGTACCCACCCACGGGAATATTGCATATTTTGTATCGGATAATGGAGTAACCAAGCTGTCTAAAATCCCGCTGCCTCTTGCGATATACCTGATTTCATTCAGCCGCTCCTTGCACCTTTCGCTCAAATATGGATATATCTCATCCGACTTTAAAACATCGCGTATCTTTTGCACAAGCACCGAATGAAGCTCGCAGGTAAAATAAACATTCCAATCCACAACCGATATACCGGGCACCGGCTTGACAAATATAACCTTTGATTTTTCATTCACATCCACAGTTTCCCAGGCGCGCCCTGCCAGCGCAAAACGAATACCAATCGGATAAACCTTGTCAACCGTGCCTATGGTGCGGTTTTCGTCCTTTACAAGAAGATATTCAGATGCAATGAATACCGTGAGAAATTTATGGCTGTTTACAATTTTTTCGCCCTCTCTGCCGATGATAAGCCCGCCGTTTTCTGTTTTCTGCAACTGCTCTATATCTATTAGGTGTGACAAAAGCTGCTTGTAATCCTCTTTCGGAATACTCTTAAAGCTGCCTAATGATAACACCGCCTGAGCCAGCCCGGCGGGTGACATTTCACCATTGCTTTTCAGAATACTCATTGTCTGATGATATACAAGATTATAGGCAAATTTTTGGGGTGGAATCGGCTCAATCCAGTGGTCTTTGATGTACAGCTCAATAATAGCAATTGTGCGGATAAACTCCCAGTTGATCGGCCCCAAAATATCCGCCGAATTTATCTTAATGCTTTCAACATAGGTAAAGAGCAGCTGCGGAATTTGTCCCCGCCGCCCGCACCTGCCCAACCGCTGTGCAAAGCTAGAAACATTAAGAGGGGCGCCGATTTGCACCGCTTGGTCAAGAGAGCCGATATCAATACCCAATTCGAGTGTTACTGTGGCACCTGTGACAATTTTTTCGTCGGCTGATTTCATTTCGTCCTCGGTGTTTTCTCTGATAAGTGCCGATACATTTCCGTGATGGACACGGTATACATCAGGGGCTTTATTTTTAAGTGCGATTTCACGCAGATTAGCCATCACAAATTCGGTTTCCTCGCGGCTGTTTGTGAAGATAATCGTTTTCTTATCAAGGGTGTTTTTAAATAAGTACTCATAATGCTCCCTGTCCCCCATATCTCCGCCGGTGCTGACACTTGTGGTATTTCCGCTTCCGTCTTTCTCTTCCATATCGCGGTCATCTGCATAATTTACAAACCGTTCGATATGCAAACCCACACGCTTTTTTCCTTCTTGTGTAATGGGGGCTGCGCATTCCCTTCCGCTGCCTGTGTTTAACCAATTTTGTGCAAGAGAAACATCCCCCAATGTTGCCGAAAGCCCGATTCTTCTGGGCGTAATTCCGGTTAGCTGCTGTAATCGTTCCAGCACGCACAAAAGCTGAATACCCCGCACATCCCGCATAAAATAATGCACTTCATCAATAATGATATACCGTAAATCGGAGAACATGGATAGGCAAGCACCGCGCTTATTTGTAATCAGGCTCTCAAGGGATTCGGGGGTTATTTGCAGTAATCCCTCCGGGTTTTTAATAAGCTTATTCTTTTGTGTGACCGAGGCATCACCGTGCCATTTACATACTGGAATATGGCTGTCAATCAGCAAAAGCTCTAATCGTTTGAACTGGTCATTGATAAGCGCTTTCAAAGGGGAAATATACATTACACCTACAGATTTTGAAGGTCTGTTGTATAGCTCGGTCAACACGGGCAAAAAGGCGGCCTCTGTTTTTCCGGTAGCGGTACCTGAGGAGAGCAGCAAATTATCGTTGCTGTCAAAAATAACTTCACACGCGGCAACCTGATTTCCCCGCAACTCCTCCCACTTATTTTGATATATGAAATCCTGTATAAACGGGGCTAGGCGGTTGAAAACATCCATGGTATTTTCTCCTATTCACAAACGAATTTCTATATCTCGAATTCTTGGAATTCAACATGGACCTGCTCATCGGTAAGCCCGCCCTTTGCCATTTCAAAGCTGTTATCACCCATAATTTCAGAAACACTTTTTTCCGGGTTTTGCTGTAATATATTTATAAGCTCGATAAAATCACGAATTATCTCACGTGGAGTGATATGTGACTGTGCCCCCACACGGTTATATTCAATATTTAAGAAGTAAAGCAAATCATCATGCCCCAAGGTTGGATTGTATTTATAAAGCTGTGAATGTATATTCAAAAGCTTTTCCACCAAAATATACATTTCCTCTGGGGACAGCATTTGCAGACGGATTATGGGAGCAGAAAGGTCTTTTATTTCTGATGATGCAAAATGCCCTTCGGCCAATCGAGAACGCAACGCCTCATAACTGAAGATGCCTTTATATCTATCTTCGATACACTGGGGTGTACCCCCCATTAAAAAGCCGATATGCTTTGCTTTACCTTGCAAAACATCATTATACATGGTAAGGATTTTTTCATAATTGTTAGCACGCGTTATTGAGTTGGGAATTTTGAATATATTTACCAACTCATCTATAACAACCAACATACCCTTGTACCCTGCACCCACCAAAAAGGCTGCAAATATCTTCAAAAAGTCGTACCAGCTCTCGTCTGTAACGATAAAATTTATACCCAACTCGTCTTTTGCTTCTTTTTTGGAGGTGTATTCACCCCGAAACCATTTCAAAACATTTGATTTTAATCCGACATCGTCTTTACAGTAAGCCCTGTAATAGGTCACCACCGCTTTGGCAAATTCAAAGCCGTTCACCATGCCTTCAAGCGAGCTTGCTACCGCAAAAATCTGCTTTTCAACCAAAGCATCAAATTCATCACCGACAGCATCCGACCGGGTTTTGACGGTAACTTGAATTCCGGAAATCCACTTTTCCAAAATGAGCGGCAGAGCGCCCCCATCAGGCTTTGATTTGGTTGAAATGTTCTTAATAAGTTCCTTGTATGTTGCAAGTCCCTGACCTTTGGTTCCTGCAAAACGACGTTCGGGAGAAAGGTCCGCGTCTACAACCGCAAAACCTTTTGCGGTAGCATAATTTCGTATGGTTTGAAGCAAAAAGCTCTTGCCGCTGCCGTATTTCCCCACAATAAACCGAAAGGATGCGCTGCCTTGCTCAATCATTTCGATATCGTGCAAAATCGCGGCTATCTCCTGTGTTCGCCCCACGGTGATATACTCAAGCCCAACCCGCGGCACAACGCCCCCTTTTAAAGCATTAAAAAGAATATTTGCTATTCTTGTCGGCACGGCATTATTCATGTTCATATTATGACCATTCCTTTCGCAGTGACTGGGATGTTTTGGCCGGTTCGGCTGTGCCGAATTTGCGCCTTGCTTTTGGCGCAAAAGGACAATACTCCCCGTTTGAAAAATTTATTTTTCAAACTTGTATTTCCTTCACTTTTATCATGTATTCATCAAAAACCGTAAAATCATCATCCAAGATACCATCGCCTATACAGTCCATCGCCTTTTCATTAATTCCGACTATTAAAACTTCAAGCATAACGCCGTTTTTATCTGCAAATTGCTTGATTTCCTGCTCACCCGAAACGAGCTTCATCAGTGCTTGTCTTTCAACATCACCAAGAATATTTTTGAAATTTTCCCATACATCAGTCACCGGTTCCGGCTTGTCTTCAATAATTTCTCGGATAACGGGAATAATTGCATCTTCCTCTTGTTCTACAATTAATTTTTCTTGTGTGGACAAGGCTTCCCGCCTTATTTTATTTAATGAGCCTTGGTCCACTTTTAAAATTATTTTGGTAGCTTCCTTGTAAAACTCCGTCACGGAAGAAGTTATGATGTTTTCAAGAGACAATCCGATTTCATACAATTTTTGCATAACCGAATGGGTAACCGTATTGACATCGGCAGACAGCTTGTATTTATATTTTGTCAGCCTTCGGAGTTCGGCCTCCATCCGCTTCATAACATAACCGATCAGACATCTGCCGCTTTCTGAAGTGATTACGGTATTAAATCCCCATTTATTTTCACGACACACATAGATTTCATTCTGCGACAGGACAACCCGCCTGTCCGGTTGCTTTAACCGCCCATAAAAAAGAGCATCACGAAATGGCTGCCAGACCGACATCTTCTTTGTGGGGGCAAATATTGAATTTTCGAAATGCAGCCCGTTTTCAAGAAACACCTGCTTAATCTTCACCATTACATAGTTAAAACAATCTGTTATCAGCTCAGTTTTATCCTCTGTATAAAACATAGATTTTCTTATATCATACTTGGATATCGCACAAAATAAGTTAAAATGGTCGTCCGTATCCTCCAATTTAGGATAATGCTCGGATAGGCCGTTTTGATCTGCGAACTCTTTAAATGTGTGGGGCAGCTGATAATAAATATGATAATCCTTAAGCCACCGTAGGACATATTTATCAATCGCTTTGTTATATTCCCGAAAAGCCTCCCAAAAAAACATAAGCTTATCAAGCCCTTCCGAGGGATCTTTCACTCCGATATTGTTCAGCAGCTCATAAATATAGATAAAGGCATAAGAAATTGAGGTGTCTGCTACATTACCCTTTCTTACATTTGTACGCCAAGTGAAATAAGTCCTGAGCTGCTCGTAACTCATCATCTGATAATTCGGGTAATAGGACGAAAGGGGCATTTCACCGTCGTAATCATCGGTAAAATCCTTCATAAAAATGCCTTGTTTATAAAAAACAGATGCAATATCCTGCTGAATTCTTTTATCAAGAAATCTGTTATAACCGTAATTGCTTTGATGGTTTTTTGAAATATCCCGCATGGCATAAAACAATTCCTTGATTTCATTTTTTTTCTGCGGCACAATTTTAAGAGGCTTTAAAACAAACTTCCCGACCCCCTCTATCGGGCAGGAGTCGTATTCAATCTCGTAAAATAAGCCCTTATCAACCAAAACTGAATTCACTGCATAATCTTTTCGCCCCATATTATCAGCCTCGACCGGGTTTTTCTGATGTAAGTCGGGAATTTTTATCGAATTATATATTTTGTCTGTTTCGTTCGAATTCATTATATGATGTATCCTCTCCGAGGCAGCTCATACTAATAGATACTGATCTGCACCTGTTCGTCATCATCCTCACAAGGGGTAACGCTCAAATGATATTCCATATCGGCAATATCATCGGGTGAAATCTCTCCGATTAACCAGCCCTCAAGTTGATCGGTTCTAAGTAAAACAGGTACCCTATCGTGGATTTTTGCCATTTCGCCGGTAGCCTGCTTTGTAATAATTACATATTCCCGCTTATCGCCGATATCACGATAAAGCCCTGCCATAAAAAGCAGGTTGCCGGATTTATCTCTTGCATAATATTTTTTCTTAACCTCAGGAAGCCGCTCCCATTCAAAAAATTCACCGGCTGGGACAACGCAATACCCTGTTTTTAACAGATGCGAAAATGTTCTTTTTTTATTCATGGTTTCGCAGCGGGCATTGATTATTACACCCGTGCTATTCCATTTCTTAAACCCCCATTTCGCGCTTTCAAAGGCAACACCATCATCTTTTTTTGTTATAATCGGGGCAAAATTAGTGGGAAACACTTCACCCGGCTGTCGGTCATAATTATCAAAATCATCATAAACAATCCGCATGGACAGATCCTTCAATATCTCACGAATTTCAATTATCTCATCCTCGGTCAATACGGTGTATCTTCCGCACATTGCTATATCCACTCCTTTGATGTAGCGGTTTTCTCCGGGTTAAGCTCTCCAAATCTCGATGTCAGTTTTTGAATTCTTTTATCAATATCAACACATATTTTTGTATCTTCTTCAAAAAGTGATAATTGCCGGTAATCACCCGAAATTAAATTGCTGACACGCACACCTAACGAGCGAAGCGGATAATAAAAGCGGTAGCTCCGCTGAAACAAGGCGTATGCTTGATTGAATATCAAGTTTACACTATCGCTGGGCTGATCCAGACTGCATTGTCTGGTTATAGTACAAAATCTATTATCCATTGCCGAAATGCTGATGCAATACGCCTTCATGTCATGCTTTTTCAGTCGAGTGCAAATAGAGTTGACAATCAGATACAGAATGGCGCTTACTTCATCAATGCTGTGCAAATCTTCGGGCGGAGTTATTGTATTACCAATGC
>JAQUHC010000075.1 GCA_028683785.1 Oscillospiraceae bacterium | reverse complement strand
GGGGGATAGTGGGGGCGGTTTATTAGGCGGTGTATTCACCACTGCGGCAGGGGTGGCGTTAGGAAATAAAGTATCTAACAGGAACGAGGAAAAGAGGGGTCCAGCAGGGGGACATTGGAAGGGTAGCCCACAATGCCAGTACCCTCATTGCTTAGGATCGCTCAGTAAAAAAATAGACATTTGCCCGCTGTATGGGGAATGCAGAGACAAATATCATTAAAAGTAATATCTAACAAATCAATATATAACACATCCCCGAAAAGCTCAAGATATGAGTTTTTCGGGGAACTGTGTTTTTGCTCACTATATTTGAATAAGTGTACTTTTACAAAAGATGAAAAACACGTATGAAACCCCTTTGAATAGTATTTGTAAATGTCAGAATAACAAATTATAAACATTTTATAATCATCACGACTTTTACAAATGAATGTGTTATAATAGTATTGTCAAAAAAAAGGTGGTTTACGACAATGGCAGATACAAGAGTACACGGATATGCTAGAGTAAGCACAAAGGAACAGAACGAAGCTCGACAAATAAAGGCGTTAAAGGAACAAGGCATAGCCGACAGGGATATATATGTCGATAAGATAAGCGGTAAATCATTTGAAAGACCCGAATACAAACGGTTACTCAATGTGGTACGTAAAGGGGATTTAATTGTTGTCCTCTCTATTGACCGATTGGGGCGTAACTATACAGAAGTGCAGGAACAATGGCGGTACATCACGCAGGAGTTAGGCGCACATATTAAGGTCATAGATATGCCGTTACTCGACACGACCACAGACCCGAATAATCTTGATAGCAGATTTATAGCAGATTTGGTATTGCAGATTCTATCTTATGTGGCGCAAAAGGAACGAGAGAGCATAAGGCAACGGCAACGGCAAGGCATTGACGGAATGCCGATAGTGGATGGTAAAAGGGTATCTGTCAAAACAGGCGTCGCGGTAGGCAGACCGAAAGCAGAACGACCCAAAAACTGGGACGAGGTATATACCGAATGGAAAGACAAGAAAATCACGGCGGTTAAGGCAATGGAAATTCTCGATTTAAAGCCCAATACTTTTTACAAATTCGTGAGTGAAGAAAGCGAGGGCAAATAATATGACCGTGAGTGTCTATTCCAAGGATGCAATCAAAGAACTTATGCAAGAGGGGTTTCCTGACAATGTCGCGGTCATCAGCTTCTATGACCCACCGACCCGCCGAGGGGTTGACAAGGATTGTCAGCCTGTTGATTATTCCGGCAAAACTGACCGTGTGTTTCAAGTCGCGGTCAATGATATTGACATCAGTATTCTTGAGGACTATCAACTTACTTATGAAACGTACTTCACCGAAGCGGACGAATTGGCAGAATTCATTTACAGAGCGAAAGCCGATGGACTTGATATTATCTGTCAGTGTGAATACGGTCAGAGCAGAAGCGCAGGGTGCGCGGCGGCAATATTAGAGCATTTTTATAAAACAGGCATTTCCATATTCACCGATTACAAGTATTACCCCAATCAAATGATATTCCATAAGGTGTTTGACGCGCTCGTAGCGGAAAAAGCCAGACAGGAGGGTTAAGTTTTATGGTTGCAGTTATTTACGCGAGGTACAGCGACAGCAAGCAAACAGAACAATCCATTGTGGGACAGTTAAAGGTCTGTAATGAATATGCTGCCAAACATGGCTATTCGATATTGCGGGAATATATAGATCGCGCACAATCGGGAAGAACGGACGATAGAATACAATTTAAGAAAATGTTGGCAGATAGTAAGAAAAAGCAATTTGAATCTGTTATTGTTTACGCAATAAACAGATTTGGGAGAAATACACGTCAATCTCTAAACAATGCGGACATTCTGGAAAGTAACGGCATTTCTATATTATCGGCAACAGAAGTTTTTGACAAAACTCCGTCCGGAAGAATGTTTCGTACAATGGTAATGGCCTATGACCAGTATTATTCGGACGAGTTAACCCAAAAAGTAACTCGAGGATTGGCCATTAACGCCGAAAAAGGGTTGTCAAACGGTGGTACTATTCCGCTGGGCTATAAACTTGAACGGTTAAATCCCAAGGACGAAAGAAGTAAAAAAAGGTATGTTCTTAATGAGGAAACTGCGCCCATAGTTCAAGAGGTTTTTACCAAATACGCAAATGGCGTAAGTATGAAAGAAATCTGTGATAGCTTGAATGAAAGGCAGTTAAAAAGCGCACAAGGGGCAAAATTCAATAAATCATCACTACATACAATGTTGAGCAATCGTAAGTATTTGGGTATTTACATTTACAACGGAAAAGAAACGCCGGGCGGTATGCCGAAAATAATTGACGAGGATTTATTTGACAAAGTTGCTGAAAAGATGAAGGTAAATAAAACGAATCCCGGACGGTCAAGAGCAAAAGCGGAATATCTCTTGACCACAAAAATGTTCTGTGGATATTGTAAAGAAAAAATGGTTGGACATAGTTCTAATCAAATCAGCAAAAAAGGCATTATTTTCAATTACTATAAATGCAAAAATTCGGGTGGCGGTAAACCTTGCAAAAAGAAAATGGTTTCTAAAGATTTAATCGAAGATAGAGTAGTTGACGAATGCCGGAAATTGCTCACGCCGCAGAATATCCGTCGAATTGCAAAAGAGATTGTAAGAATGGCGGAAAGTTACGATGACAGGTCAGAGCTTAACCGTTTGGAAAGACTGATGCGGGAAGCACAGGAAGCAAAAGAAAATCAGATGATTTCCCTTCGTAAATGTAATGACTTAACAAGAGAATTGTTACTTGAGGATTTAAGTAAAGTAGCCGCAGAGATTAAAGAGTTGGAAAAACAGATTGAACTTGAAACGGCAAGGCGTGAGAATATTACCGAAGAGCAAATTATAAAATTTTTGACCAAATTGGCAGACGGCGATATACATGATATAGTTTACCGTAGGTCACTTATACGGTTACTGGTGAATAAAATCTTTTTGTACGATGACAGATTTACCATCACTTTTAATTCGGGTGATGATGAAGTTACGATTACAGATGTTCTGCTGGAAAATATTGAGCAAGCATTCGAGGGGAAAAATCTTTGTTTATCGAACCGCGACGTTCACCAGAAAAAGATAGCGCAAACCCGCACCATTACTCACTTTGTTAGAGCTTTGGCGCGGGCTTTATTTTTGCTTAAACTGGTCGAAATTGCCCCAAATTGGCGGCGGTTACTACGGGGTTACTACGGATTTTATGATACAAATAAAATAATTGCTTTTTGTGAACAGATTACTTTTGCGAACAGATACCCCATGAGTTGGTTGACGATTGTTCTTTATCCCTTGCGATACGCAGCAGTGAGGCTGGTGGAAAACGGCATAGCTTCAGATTTCAATCCACGCTCCCCGTGCGGGGAGCGACGGGAGAGCGCGAAGCGGGTACTGGAATGGTACTTATTTCAATCCACGCTCCCCGTGCGGGGAGCGACGCGTAATGCATTCAGTGGACAAATGGCTTGATAGAATTTCAATCCACGCTCCCCGTGCGGGGAGCGACGGTTGTTGATAGAGAGTTCTATATTAAGAAAGCTATTTCAATCCACGCTCCCCGTGCGGGGAGCGACTAATTCGGTTGGAGCTGTTTCTCATTGGTACAATATTTCAATCCACGCTCCCCGTGCGGGGAGCGACTGCTTATTGTAAAGATTGTTTTGACAAAGGATTAATTTCAATCCACGCTCCCCGTGCGGGGAGCGACCCCCAAATTAGATGCCCGAAGTCGTTGCTAAATATATTTCAATCCACGCTCCCCGTGCGGGGAGCGACTTTTATTAATTCGGCTAATTCTATTTTGCAGGCCATTTCAATCCACGCTCCCCGTGCGGGGAGCGACAACACCTTTGTGCTGCCGATTAAACATTCATCGTATTTCAATCCACGCTCCCCGTGCGGGGAGCGACTCCATTGCCTACGGTAGTCGGCTACCGCATCACAATTTCAATCCACGCTCCCCGTGCGGGGAGCGACAGTCCCCCCTTTCCCTTTTCCCCTTTCCTCAAAAATTTCAATCCACGCTCCCCGTGCGGGGAGCGACCCCCTCTTGGAGCGTGCGAATGTCCCACGTGTTGATTTCAATCCACGCTCCCCGTGCGGGGAGCGACATTCAATCTTGTGCCGGTTCAGCGGGTTCATAATATTTCAATCCACGCTCCCCGTGCGGGGAGCGACCTTTTTGCCAGCGGAAGATTTTCTGTAGTTTCCAATTTCAATCCACGCTCCCCGTGCGGGGAGCGACTGTTACCTCCTCACAACACGCGCAATACCCGCATATTTCAATCCACGCTCCCCGTGCGGGGAGCGACATGGTTGGCAGACCAGCTCGCTGATATTAAAGATATTTCAATCCACGCTCCCCGTGCGGGGAGCGACTCATTTTTAAATGTTCCACTCTAACGGATGATTGATTTCAATCCACGCTCCCCGTGCGGGGAGCGACCGTAACCTTGCTTCACGGGTTACGATTGCAACAGGATTTCAATCCACGCTCCCCGTGCGGGGAGCGACAGTAAAGTAATACAATTCTAAGGGTTGCCTCTTGTACACTCTGTATAAATACTTCACAAATATCTCTTTTTACCAATTTTAACTGGTAAGAAAATTGCGTAAAACCACATTATTTCCGGTGCGAACCTACAAGGCTTTTTATGTTAGCTTCACCTTCGCACTATACCATTAATACCCCTTCCGGTTCATAGCTTTCCTTGATGCCAAAGTGTTCTATCTTGGTATTATATTTTTTACCTAGGTAATAAAATCTAATACTGTCCTTATCTTTGTCCATCAAAGCAACCAATTTGCCTTGAAGCATTTTTGCCTGCCCAGCATCCAATAAGCATTCGAAAACCGAGTTCTGCACCCGCTGACCATAATTGACACATTGTTTTGAAATCAACCTTAGTCTTCTTCGTCCTGCCGAATCTTCGGTGTTCACATCGTATGTGATCAAAACCAGCAAAATCTCACCTACTTCCATAGAAACGGCGGATATTCATCCAAATCACCACGCAACAATCTTGTCAAAAGCAGAGATTGGACATAAGGAACAAGCCCCCAGGGTATCTTTTCTTTAAGAAACGGGTGGGTTATTTGTTCCTTCTTACGCTCCTGCCATTCCTTCAAAATTTTCTTGCGCCCGTCATCCGTAAATATAACGGCACCATTTTCCCGTGTAATAAAATCCTTCGGTTGAACAATGCGATTGTTGACCAAGGTGATCACAAAACGGTCAGCGACACAAGGGCGAAGCTCCTCCATCAAATCGAGGGACATCGATGCTCTGCCTGATCTGTCCCGATGAAGAAACCCGACATAACTATCAATGCCGACGGATTCTAAAGCAGAAGCACAGTCGTTCGCAAGGATTGTGTAAATAAAAGACAACATGGCGTTAACAGGGTCTAGCGGAGGACGGCGGCTCCGACCTGCAAAAAAGAACATATTTTTATTATTCAGTAAAAGGCAATCGAAAACATCAAAATACCTTGCAGCCGCCTCACCCTCCAACCCGCGTAAAGAATCAAGATTTTCTACCTTTGCTATTTCACCCAAAGCCCGCTGCAAATTTTCCGAAGCCTGCTTTAATACTGTGGTATCAACCTGAAATCTGTGATCCCGCAGCGTTCTTTCGAGACTCCACCTTGCATTAAATACTTTACCGGAAACCATATTCTTTGCTATGCAGCAGCTTTTCATCTCATCGTCTGCAACACGGTATTGTTGCCTCCGCAACAATACATTGCCATTTGATTCGCCTGTAGCGCGAGCCAAGAAACGCCCGTTCGGTCTGCAAAAGGCAAGGTTTATATTGCGCTCCGTGCAAGCCCCCATTAATGCAGGGCTTGCACCAAAATAAGAAAATGAGATAATCCCTTCCAGAGTATGCAAAGGAAATCGAGCATGAACCGCTTCCTCACGCTTGACAACAACATTTTCACCGTCAAGCGCAAGATAAGCATCCTCGCTTGTTATATACAAAGTGTTCATAAGATGTCTCATGGCTCTACCCCAAGACTTTCTGATAAATAATCAGCAACACTAGGATATTTCGCAGCTATCCCGGGCAGGCACTTGTCCTTAAGCGAACATGCATTGCACGATTTTGACGGTTTTACTCGCGGAGTATGTCCCCGTTTTATCAGCTCATGCATTTCAGATAGCGCTGAACCTACTTCAAGACGTAATTCGGGTGTAAAGGTTACGGCTGCGCGCCGTTTGTCCTGACCATAAAACAAAGCCCCCTGCGGTATTTCGCAACAAAACATTTCCTCAAGACAGATGGCTTGAGCGCAAAGCTGAGCCGCGTCGCAGTTATTCGCTTTCGGTTCACCTCTTTTGTACTCGACGGGAAAGGGCTGCCAACGCCCCTCTCTGCCGAAAAGCGGTACACCGTTTTCGCTGAGCCTGAATTCAACCACATCGCACTTGCCGGTTATCCTAAGGGTATGAGAAAAGATGCTAAGTCCCCGCGTAATAAGCAAATTGCCGCGAAGTTCGGTCAATGCTTCGTTGTGCGCCCTTTCGTGAAGCTGCTGACCGCTGATTGTATAATAATTTTCATGCCATTGTTTTTCAATATGTATTAATGCCCATTGTCGCCGACAAAAGAGAAAATGCTGCAAGCCTGATAGTTGGAGAGTAGTGTCCATATCGCTCTATTGACCTTCAAGCTCCTCCGCCTTTATACCATCAAGCGGAGTGAGTTCGTAAGTCCCGTCCGCATTTACTTTAAGACTGCGGTGTACTTTTGCCGAAGACAGCGTTTTATCGGTATGTTTCCACCAAATAACCCTAATGACCTCCATGCTTCCTGCGGGTCGTGCAGACGATTCATCATTTTCAAATATTTTTGTGAGAACACTTTTTAGTATTTCAGCATCTGCATCGGAAAACCCCGTCTTTTCAGCGAGCTGGCGATTTATACTACCATACACTACATAAACTCCTTTATCGACACGGTGCTTCATTCCCATTGTATCCGGAGATTTTTTTGAAGGGTCATTTTTATTTGTTGTTAGATTAACACTTTTAACAATTTGGTTACTTGTAACATCAACCGGCTCAACGCTAAAGGCGCTTTGTACAGTGACCGGCCCCCGTATTGAGATTGACGCGCTTGTATCGTCTACCCCGGCAAATACTTGACCAAAAGCACGTACATCATACCATTGTTCGCATGCAACCGAAACCTTTTTTTCACTATCTTTTTCTTTCGCGATTTTCTTAATTTCTTCATTGGCATCATAACGAGCCTTTATACTGCGAAAACCATCACTCCGGTAATCATCTGATTGCACAATTATCGGCAATCCGATATCAAGCAATCGATTGCGGATTTTACGTTTCAAACAAACATCACTGATTTCACCATAACCCTCATAATTAATGCGCGGACGGTTACCGTTGAGCGGATCACCGTTAGGATTTGCATTAGTAACACCAATAATGATTGCAAAATCAATCTTTTTCGTCAAGCTCATCTCTAATTACCTCCATATTATTATTTTGGTTTAATGCTCTGCGTTGTAATGAATATCCCATCAAATACTTACCGTTTAATGGTTTGTCGCTTTCAAATTCTCCATTGTAAAATAAGCTCATTATTTCGTCTATTCGCTTCTGATAACCTTCTGCACCATTTAACCTAATGATATACGGTGAAAGCTGATTGTATATCAATGACCAAGTACGAAAAGGTTTTGCAGAAAAAGCCGACATAAGTCGTATTGCATTTGTCGGACGCTTTTCCGTGTCATTTTTTCCTGTTTGCAAATACCTTGCGTGGCTCTCAATTTTGTCTGCAATAGCCAGCAATCTTCCGTAAAGATAATCACGGTCACAGCGTCTATTTTCCAATTCCAATGAAACAACCTCCTTATTATCCACATAATATTTTTTTGTTATTGCGCATGTTATATTTATTGCGCTTTCCCATGCTCTTTTATCCCACCCCCCGTCAATTTTGTTATATGAAAACGGATTAGATACGCGATTTCTCGCCGCATTAAGCCATGCGCGGTTCAGTTTTTCACCATTGATTATTAAATGCAACATTCTCTCTCGTGCTTGCTTTTTTATTTTGTTGTATCCGTCACCTTTTGGCTCGCCATAAACAGCTTCAATTATTTTATCAGTGCTTGGAGCGGAAATATAATCTTTTCCATTATCTCTAAACCACCAGCAACATGTCTCATGCCAATGAATAACACGATTTATATAATCATTCTCCGGCATATCTTGATAAAATGTAACACTCATGCGACCGGTTGTCGCTACATCAATTGCAATCACTGCAATTGGATTGATGTGATTAGTAAGGTCCTGAGAGTTACCCATACCCAAAAAAGCTTTCCTAAGCTTTTTTGCATAATCGATGGCTAAACCTCCTTGCGCTTCGATGATAACATCTGAATTTGTTATTACAGATTCATCATTGAACAATCTGGTGGTTTCTTCAAAAGGGTTCAAAGCGGCTTGTCCGGTATTAATTGACCACGCAACTATTTCCTGGGTATCACATTTATATCCCTGAGTACTGATTAAGTATGCGAGCATCGCATGTGCTTTCCAGCTTGATTCGGCATTGATTGCATTTGCTTGTTCCGGTCTCGTAAATCTGCCGCGGTAAGTATAATTGTTCTTATCATTGCTACTAATAAGTTTAGCGTTGGCTGAAGATCGAACAATCCTTTTTGGGTGTTTCATCATTATTTTGCCTGTTTTACCTGTTACATAACATAGAGAGGAAGCGCAGATATTATTATTTGTTACATAATTATTCCACGCTAAAAATATAGATTTGTCTTCCCATATATTCGGATTTAAATCGCCTAAGATTTCAACCGAAAAGCGAACAAATTGTTTACTGACTGTTTCTGGTGATGATTCACCATCTATAATTCCCGATTTACGCAAATCTTCAATTATAGTGTTTTCTAATAGATACTTATATACCGCCTCAACCTTTGGATGATAATTATACCAAGCTTCAAGCTGATTAAAATATGCCTCACGTTTTGTATCATCATAATACAGATATCCGAGTTCTTCATGCAACGGATGGGGGGATACTACTTTGCCTGAACGTGATTGAGAATCTTCTGTACATGGAATAATAATCTCTTTTTTATCATGCTCGGCATGCTTAAATTTACCTTCTCCGTCTATTGACAAATGGATATCAGTATTTTTTAACATATGATTTGTCGGGAGCAAAACACTTCCATTCTGGTCGGGCTTGCCGACAATATCCAACACGCTTTCATATGTTACCAATAAGTTGTTGAACCAATTCATGTAAAATCACCTTCTTCAATTTTTACATTCTCACCGGTATTAAACTTTTTAAAGTTATAGCTCTCGCCATATTCGCGAAGAGTACGACATAACTGCTGGTTAGCATTACGTGGATCTTCAAATTCTATAATCCCATCTGTCATAACCTGATGCGTCAATCGAACGCCTAATTCGTTTTTTCCGGTTTCATCGGGATAATTAAACCCGTGAAACATTAAACCAAAGTCAAGCTCATTGTAATTATCATAAAATCCATCTCCTTCGCCGAATTCGCAGGGTTCAACATAAGCCTGACACTCCCTAGTGCCAAGGAAAACATCACGACGCCCGCCCTGTTGAACGCTTCTAATTGCGATATTATGATGTTTATGCTCATCGCGGTCATCTAACAATTCGGGACGAAATTCATTCCATTCGAAATGTGCAG
>JAQUHC010000074.1 GCA_028683785.1 Oscillospiraceae bacterium | reverse complement strand
ACACCTTTCTCCAGATTCCACCTCACGATGGACACCCTTGGTGTTCGGCTATACCCTTCCCGCTACCGGGCGGGTTCGGGACTTTCACCCGTTAGAACGTGCGCTCACCGGGCGCACTATAGAAGGGGCTGACGCACAATGTCAAATTGTGTTCAGCCCCTAAAATTATGTCTGATGAAGAAAACACGAGCCTAAACGCCAAAGAATGTTGAAAACAGGCGCACTTAAACAAGAGCTTAGCCCTTTTTGTTGAAAACTTTTCAGTTTTTCCATGGTTAAGCCGTCATTAACCAGATGGCTGAACGGTCTGATTTGAATGTTACTTTGGAGGAAATCCTAAGCCGTTCACCGGATGAAACGTTGCCCGATCAATGGGAAGCACAGGTATTCATCCGGATTTTACAGCATGCCAAGGTTATTTATATTTCCGATGCACCTGATGATATGGTAAAGGCGCTGCATATGATACCTGCACATTCCATTGGAGAAGCTATGTCTATTACAGAACGCATACTCGACAATCCGAATGCGACAATAACCGCCATACCTGACGGGGTATCTGTAATTGTTGAGAGGAATATATGATAGGTAATTTGAAAGGATTGAAAACGCAGTGAATATTGTTGTGCTTGTAAAGCAGGTTCCGGGAACCAATAAGGTCGAGGTGGATCCTGTAACCGGTGTTTTAAAACGTGATGGCGTGGAAAGCGAAATGAATCCCTACGATTTATTTGCTATTGAGCAGGCCATGCGCATTAAAGAGGAATATGGTGGCAATGTTCAGGCTCTTACAATGGGACCCCCCCAAGCTACCGCAGTAATAGAAGAAGCTATTTATATGGGAGCCGATAAAGGGACTGTGATAAGTGACCGGCGTTTTGCAGGTGCCGATGTGCTTTCAACCACAAGGACCATTTCGGGTGCATTAAAGACTATTGGCAATATTGATTTAATAGTGTGCGGCAAGCAAACCACCGATGGGGATACGGCACAGGTTGGTCCGGAGGTTGCCGAGTTCTTAAATATTCCACACGCCGCCAATGTTACGGAAATAACGGATATTGAGGACGGACATATAACCGTTGTTATGAATATGGAGCAACTGCTGCAGACACAAAGGATGAAGCTGCCCGCCCTTATTACGGTAGAGAAGGATGCTAATACTCCTCGGCTGCCTTCATTAAAACGAAGTTTCCAATACCAAAACAATGTGCCTGTACAAATACGTTCGCTGGATGATTTCGAGGATGAAAATCCCGACAAATACGGGTTGTCCGGCTCTCCCACTCAAGTTGAACGTATCTTCCCGCCTGAAAAGAATATTGACAGGGCACAATTTGAGGGGGAACCCGAGGATTTAGCTGAAAAAATCGCGGATATTTTAAAACAAAAGAAGATAGTGTGAGGTATTGTATAGATGGCACAATTAAGAATTAATAACCAAGAGCTTTCGGCAGACGATATCAAAGCACTGTTAAAGTTATGTCCTTTTTCGGCCATTGTCGAAAAAGACGGCATGCTTGAAATAACTGCCGCCTGTAAAATGTGCAAAATCTGTCTTAAAAAAGGACCGGCCGGAGCCGTCTCTTTATTTGAGGAGAAAATCACTCAAGTTGACAAAGACGCATGGCGCGGAGTTGCTGTTTTTGCAGAAATAAACGGAGATAGAATACACCCGGTTACATTGGAGTTGATTGGCAAGGCAAAAGAGTTGGCAGGTGTTACCGGGCATCCGGTATATGCGCTGTTTATCGGGCATCAAGTCCGGCAACACGCACAGGAATTGCTTGCATACGGTGTTGACAAGGTGTTTGTTTACGATTATAAAGAACTTGCTCATTTTGCGGTTGATTTGTATGCAAACGCCTTTTCCGACTTTATTGAAAAAATCAAGCCTTCATCTGTTTTGGTTGGGGCAACTAACATAGGAAGGTCGCTTGCACCCAGGGTTGCCGCTCGTTTTGAAACCGGATTAACTGCTGACTGCACCGTGCTTGAAATGAAGGAAAACACCGATTTGGTACAAATCCGACCGGCTTTTGGCGGTAATATAATGGCACAGATTGTTACTCCGAACAGCCGCCCGCAGTTTTGTACTGTAAGATATAAGGTATTTTCGTGTCCCGCGCCCTCCCAACCTCACGGTGAGATTGAAGCAATGGAGTTAGCACCGGATAAATTAAATGGCGATATCGAGGTGCTAAAGGTCGCGCACAAAGCAGCCGAGGTAGACATTTCGGATGCCGAAATAATTGTTGCCGTGGGGCGCGGGCTAACTGAAAAGCATTTTGAATTGGCCGAGCAGCTTGCCAAGATATTAGGTGCCGAGCTTGCCTGCACTCGTCCTTTAATCGAATGCGGACGGTTTGACGCCAAACGCCAGATTGGATTGAGCGGACGAACCGTAAAGCCGAAATTTATTATCACATTAGGTGTTTCGGGTGCGGTACAGTTTGCGGCAGGAATGCGCGGTTCGGATTATATTATTGCAATTAACAGCGATAAGCATGCTCCGATTTTTGAGGTGGCACATTGCTGTATTGTCGGCGATTTGGAAGATGTTTTGCCGATATTATTAGAAAAGCTAAAGGGGGAAACTGTCAATGTATAATAAAGTATCTCAGCGGGATATTGCATATCTATCGGCCTTTATCCCCTGTGAAAGGTTGTTTTGCGGCAATGATATTAACCCCGACTATAGCCACGATGAGTTAGGTGGAATTGAAAACTTCCCCGAGGTTGTCATAAAGGTGACATCCACTAAGGAAGTTTCAAAAATCATGAAGCATGCGTATGATAACAATATTCCTGTTGTTGTGCGCGGTTCGGGCACCGGCTTGGTCGGTGGTTCGGTTGCCATGTACGGCGGCATTATGCTGGACACCACCTTGATGAACCGTATTTTAGAATTGGACGATGAAAACCTGACTGTTACGGTTGAGCCCGGCGTGTTGTTAATGGAGCTTTCTAAATTCGTTGAGGAGCACGATTTGTTCTATCCGCCGGACCCCGGCGAAAAGTCGGCTACCATTGCCGGAAACATCAGCACCAACGCCGGCGGTATGCGCGCCGTAAAATATGGTGTGACAAGGGATTATGTCCGTGGACTTACCGTGGTTCTGCCCGATGGTGAAGTTATTAATATTGGCGGTAAGGCAGTAAAAAACAGCTCGGGCTATTCGTTAAAGGATTTAATTGTCGGCAGTGAGGGCACCCTTGGAATCATAACTCAGGCGGTGCTTAGGCTTTTGCCCCTTCCGGCCAAAACGGTCAGTCTGTTGGTACCGTTTGACAATGTGAACAAGGCAATTGAGACCGTTCCCGCCATTATCAAATCCAAATCGGTTCCCACCGCTATTGAGTTTATGGAACGCGGCACCATTATGTTTTCCGAAACATATTTAGGCAAAAAGTTTGCCGATTCCCGCTCACCCGCATATTTATTACTCACCTTCGACGGCAATACATCAGAGCAAATTGAGTATGAATACACCTCGGTAGCAAAGCTCTGCCTGTCCATGGGCGCGACCGATGTTTTTTTGGTTGATACCGATGAACGAAAGGAATCGGTTTGGGGTGCCAGAGGCGCTTTCCTTGAAGCCATTAAGGCATCCACCACCGAAATGGATGAATGTGATGTTTGTGTTCCGCGCAACCGTGTCGCAGAGTTCGTGATGTACTCCCACCGGTTGGCAAAGGATATCAACATTCGTATTCCCGGATTTGGCCATGCAGGAGACGGGAACCTTCATATTTATGTCTGCCGTGACGATTTAACCCAAGAGCAATGGAAAGAAAAATTAGAGCAAGCTTTCGATAAACTTTATAAAAAGGCAGAGGAATTAAACGGTTTTGTTTCGGGCGAGCATGGAATCGGCTATGCCAAACGGGGATTTTTGAAAAATCAGCTCGGCGATCTGCAGGTTTCATTAATGAAACGCATCAAGCTTGCCTTTGATCCCAAATGTATTTTAAACCCCGGCAAGGTAATAGAATAATTGTCCCTGTAAAATGGTGAAACAAGCGGTTAGCTGTTGAAGTAAACTACGCATCAGTGGATAAATAAGTTGCACAAACCAATTCAGTAGTTATTATGTCTTTTATTGCATCGACTTTTACATTGATATTGATTTTCACTTTGTAAATAACAAAGCTTGAGAGAGCACGATGCCGACAGCGCTAAAATAACAATATTTTTTTGCTTGACATATATTCCCTGAAATCGTATAATAATAACAATCTCTTTGCACTGCATATAAATCTACAGTACAATCTGAGCAGGCGATGAACCACAAACGGTTCGTGGGGCTGGGCCGTCTGAAGCGGCAGCAGATCTGAAGTTATTCACATCTGTGGGACAGTAATATGTTCCATAGGTGTTTTTTTATTCCCTTTCACCTATAGAAAATATATACTGTATCAATGCATGCCATAGAGCTAACTAAAAAATACGTAAAACACGGTAAGGAGGGATATATATGATTGAAGTGAAAAATCTAACAATGAAATACCCCAGTGGAAAAGGAATCTTTGACTTAAATTTTTTCGTTAACCAGGGCGAGGTGATGGGATATCTCGGCCCGAACGGAGCTGGGAAAACAACAACAATCCGCGCACTGCTGGGATTTATGAAACCAAATAACGGAACAGCCGCAATTGGTGGGATGGATTGCTGGTATAAGGCAACTGAGATTCAAAAGGCACTTGGTTATATACCCGGTGAAATTAATTTTTTAGACGGTATGAGCGGAGACGAATTTCTTAAATTTATGCATGACATGCGTAAAACAAAGGATATATCGTTTCAAAAGCAGCTGCTGGAAATGTTTGAGTTGAATCCTAAAGGAAAAATTAAAAAGTTTTCAAAAGGTATGAAACAAAAGCTTGGTATTGTGACAGCATTTATGCATAATCCGGATGTTCTTATACTAGATGAACCCACAAGCGGTCTTGACCCTCTTATGCAAAACCGCTTTGTTGATCTTTTACTATCTGAAAAAGCAAAGGGTAAAACAATATTGATGTCTAGCCATATGTTTGAAGAGGTTGAAAAGACTTGCGATAATGTTTTAATCATCAAGGACGGCAGAATAGTTAAACAATCAGATGTGCAAACATTGAAAATTACCCAGCGTAAAGGCTATATTTTAAAAACTACCGATATTAACAGCCTTGCGCAAGCGCTACAGTCAGAAAATTTCGAGATTGGCAGTATTCATAATAATTCTGTTGAAGTATTTGTATCCGCTCATAATGTTGATCGTCTCATTAAAACGGCTGCAAATTTTACAATTACCCATTTTGATATCAAAGTACAGACACTAGAGGATATCTTCATGCAGTTCTATGGCCAGGAGGAGAAATCGCGATGAGTATTACTTTATTTAAAACCACGCTGAAAAAGAATTGGATATTGCTTTTGATTTTTATTAGCGTTTTATTGTTGTATACGTTGGAAATGACATTAATATACGATCCTGAAAATATGGAAGCGTTGACTTCCATGCTAAAAGTGTTTCCAGAAGAGTTAATGAAAGCAATGGGATTTTCCGATTTAGTCACTGATCTTACTGCTTATCTTGCAAGCTGGCTTTATGGCATGTTAATGTTTGCGTTTCCAATGATTTACTGTATTATTCTCGGCAATAAATTGGTTGCTAAAACCGTTGATAATGGTTCTATATCCTATCTGCTTTCAACACCGAATTCAAGGGTAAAAATAATTGTGACACAGGGCATATATGCTATTTTATCAGTTGCAGTGTTATTTACCGCTTTGTTCAGCATTAGCGTTTTGATATGTGAAGCGAAATTTCCCGATTTACTTGATATAGGAGCCTATTTCAAGCTTAATGTTACAACAATGCTTGTGAATACGGCTGTAATGATGGTTACCTTTTTCTTTTCCTGCCTTTTCAATGATTCAAAATATTCGTTTTTATTTGGCGCCGGTATTCCGATTATGTTTTTGCTTATGAATATGCTGGGTGGTATATCAAAAGATGCAGAATTCTTAAAGAAAATTTCTATTTATGGTTGGTATGACCCTGTTAAGCTTGTTCGAGGCAAAGATTATTTTAATTTAAACATGCTGTTTATAGGTATAATTATTGTATTATTTATCGCCAGTGTGCTTGTTTTTAAAAGAAAAAGGTTGCCTATATAACGGAAGAGACAAAAGAGACAAACGGACAGCATTCCATATTGGAGCTGTCCGTTTCTATTTTTTCTATTCTTTACTAGTTTATTATTGCCATTTATGTCGTAATGCGCTACAATTACCATCATGCCTTGTTAAAGAGTTTAATTATTTGATAACAACTTTTATTGATAGGTGGTTTTTATTATGAATAGGCGTTTTTTAGCATTAGGTACAGCGACGGTTATGCTGCTGTTTTGTCTCTCAAATGATACTCAAAATAGCCATGAAGTGCAGACTGTATACAATCCGAGCGATGTTTTTACCACCTCTACCGTTGCAACTACACAAAAATCCGCCACCGATACAATAATACAAATCACAGCAAAATCAACCAATTCTATAACAACAACTGAAAAGAGCCGTCAAACAACCACGACTGCTTCAAAAAGCATTGCAGACAAGGTTAATAACCTTTGCAAAAAACATCACGTAATCGGTTTGTCTCTGGCCGTGTTTCGCGGGGAAGATACATTATATACGCAATCCTATGGATACTCCAACAAGGAGGAAAAGATTAAGGCAAATCAAGATACGAAATACCGTATTGCATCCATTTCAAAGGCAATAACCGGAATGATGACAATGGATTTAGCCGAAAAAGGTAAAATCGATATTCGGGAAGATATATCTAAATATATTAACCTGAAAATCCGTTCCCCTTATTATCCCGACATACCTATCACAACATGGAATCTGCTTACACACACGAGCGGCATCACCGATTTTAGTCCGTATTTCGTAAAGGCAACGGATGTATCCCCCTTTGTTACCCTCAAAACCATTATTGATAATGGAAGTTGTTTTCATAAGGGGAAACCCGGCAGCCGTTTTTCCTATTCCAATTTCGGAGCCGGTTTATTAGCCGGTGTCATCGAAGGGGCAACCGGCCAGCGTTTTTATGATTATGCAGAACTCTCCCTGATGGAGCCAATGGGAATAGATGCGGGCTATATCAGAACAAAAATAAAGGATAAACAAAACCTTGCAAGCATGTACAGTGGCTCATATCGAACAGTTAATCTGAAAAAATGGAATCGTGTAGACAGTGCCTATAGTCATATGCCAATTGGCCAAATGTATCTTTTAGCGCACGGCGACCTGATTATTTCAGCGGTTGATCTGGCAAAATTGGCCATGCTGTTATGCGGGGATGGTAGCTATAAAGGTAAACAAATCATCGAGAAAAGCGCCATCAAACTTATTAACACCCCACAAGTCAAGGATAACGGAAATGATGCGGGGCTTACCCTTGCCATGTCAAAAAGTTTAGTCAAGGGCAGAAAACTTCACGGACACAGCGGGCAGGCATATGGAATGGTTGCGGGTATGTACTACGACCCAAAAGACAAAACCGGCATTGTATTTATAACCAACGGCTGTGACAGAAGCAAAAACAGTACAGGAAATTACGCAATTTCCTACGACATTCTAAATCTCGCATACTCCGGCATTTTATAGAAACGGCTGATTGCAAAGAGACAAAGGGACGGGGGTGTTGGCTCAGGCAAGCTCTGCTGTTTTCCTTGTTATACCCGTGATCCTTGATATCTGTCTAATAGATAAGCCATCAACCTCTTTAAATCTTCTTAGCGTATCATCTCTTTTTAGTTTTTCAAATCCTTGTATTTCATTAATATTTGGCTCTTTTCTCTTGCTGCCCTAGGCATTCTCTTCACCTCGACAACAATATATCACCATTATTATTAGGCAATACCCCCGTCCCCTTGTCTCTATACCCCCGTCCCCTTGTCTCTTAGTATTATTTTAACAATTTCTTTACATTATTCAAATGATGTGTTAGTATAATTATATAAATAAATTTCCGGTAATCTGAAAGAGGGTGCGAGAAATTTTGAAGTCCAAATTTAGGATTAAAAAGAATACAAAATATAAGCGACCTGTATTCAGGCTTGAGCCTTTTTTGCGCACCGAAAAATCAACCTGTAATACAACCGCGTTATTCGATTGTGGCAAGCGAACCGGGACTTTATTGTATTCTGTGCTCATCGCAGTAACTGCAATCAGCTTTGTTTTTGCGATGTTAAACTTATTTTTTAGGCTTCATCCGCGCAATCTTGTCGTAGGTTTGGTGGAACTGACCACTACGGTATTAACACTTATTACTATTCTATATTTCCGAAAGACCAATAATATAAAGGTAACATCCACCATCACAGTGTTGCTTTTGACGACAACACTGTTCATTTTCCTTGTATTGTCCCGCGGCGATAATTATGCGCTTTATTGGATATGTGTCTATCCCCCTGTTGTCTATTTTCTTTTTGAAAGGAAAAAAGCGAACCTTTTTGTCGGTTTGTTTTGCTTGTATGTATTTGCATTAATGATAACTCAGTTATTTATTCAAGTGAATATATCCAGTATTATTAATATAGCAGGGGCAACAGCCGGACTTACATTCGTCATAAGATACTTTGAAACTGCTAAAACCGATGCGATAAATGCTCTTGAAGAGAAAAATGAAGAGCTTGAAAAGCTTATCGTCACCGACCATTTAACAGGTATTTACAACAGATTAAAACTTGACGATGTTTTAAATTTCGAGTTAAACAAAGCATTGGCCGATACCTACACTTTTTCTATTATTGTTGCCGATATTGATAACTTTAAAAGAATAAACGACATTTTTGGTCACTTAACCGGCGATTCGGTTTTAATTGATGTCGCAAACATTTTAAAAAACAGCTGCCGCAAAACCGATATTGTCGGCAGATGGGGCGGCGAGGAATTTATTATAATATGCACTCAAACCGATAAAGCAAAGGCAAAACAACTGTGTGAAAAGCTTATCCGGGTAATTTCTGAGCATGAATACACAATCAATGAAAGAATAACAATGAGTTTCGGTGTTACCGAGTTTTTAAACGGGGATTCTGTCGATTCGCTTATTATGCGAGCCGACAAAGCCCTTTATTCCGCAAAAGATAAAGGGAAATGCCTTGTTGAGGCCTTTTAGATGTATTCCGAATTAAAAGGGGCTACCGCACAATGGGAAGTTGTGTGTCAGCCCTAAAATTATGCCTGACCAAGAAAACACGAGCCTAAGCACTAAAAAATGTTAAAAACAGACGCACTAAAACAAGAGCCAAGCCCTTTTTGTTGAAAACTTTTCAGTTTTACCATCGGTTAAGCCGTCATCTTTTCAAACAACTGCGAATCGGTCCGATTCTTCCGAATCTTGTGATGAAGCTTGTTGCGTCGTGTCGCTCTCCAGCGTTTCCCTGTTTAGCCGCAGTGATATTGCAACCACACTGCTAAGGTTTACTCAGCAGTGTGCAAAATAATTGTCAACTGTATACATTGTAATTTCATGTTAAAATATAAAATGAGGGATTCATTATTGAGATTAAAGGAATAACATATCTTTAAAAAAGAATTATGGAACTAGCAGTTGAAAGTGCATAGAGGATTATTGCTAAATGAATAACCACGAAACCGATGAAGAGCGGCAAACCAGAATATACCCTATCATATTAAGCGAATATAATCCCGCATGGCCGGAGTGGTATGCCGAGGAAAAGACAAATTTAGAGCGGCTGATTGGCGTAGAAAACATCGCGCGGATTAGTCATTTCGGAAGCACCTCGGTCCCGGGG
>JAQUHC010000073.1 GCA_028683785.1 Oscillospiraceae bacterium | reverse complement strand
TAATCTCTGCGTTTCCAGAGCAATCATCAATTCTTCGTTTGTAGGTATTTTCAGCACCGTTACTTTGGATGAAGCTCCTTGGCAAAAAAGTTCTCAACCGTTTTGCGCTTCCATATATGATCGGGGTCGAAAATAACATAAGGCGCGGTATCGTCAATCACCTCATCACGCAAGGTCATTACATCAGCGATAGCCTTTCCGCTGTTACGGTCATAAAGCCTCCACAGCTTTTTAAAGCAGGGGTTGGTGATTTTGCTTACATTATCACTTACCTTAATACGCGGAATTATTTTACCATCAATCTCAACTGCAGAAAGTTTATAAACGCCGCCGAAAACCGGATCACTGGAGGCTGTAATTAAGCGCTCGCCAACTCCGAAGGTGTCCACACAAGCGCCTTGAAGTATCATATCTCTGATAATATATTCATCTAAAGAATTGGATGCTGTGATTTTACAATCCGGGAAACCGGAATCGTCCAGCATCTTTCTGGCTTTCTTGCTCAAATACGTTATGTCGCCCGAATCAATCCTGATACCCAAAGTACGGTTGCCTTTGGGAACAAGCTCTTCATTGAAGACACGGATAGCATTTGGTATCCCCGACTTAAGGGTGTTGTAGGTGTCCACAAGAAATATGCATTTTTGCGGGTATTGACGGGCGTAGGTTTTAAAAGCTTCGTATTCGCTGTCAAAAAGCTGCACCCAGCTGTGCGCCATGGTGCCCATTGCTGGTATGCCGAATTCTTTGTCGGCAATTGTACAGGAAGTGCCCTTGCAGCCGCCGATATAGGATGCACGCGCACCAAATATCGCCGCATCATGTCCATGAGCACGTCGGGAGCCGTATTCGATAACAGCTCGGCCACCGGCAGCCCGTACCATCCTGCTTGCCTTGGTTGCTATCAAGGTCTGGTGGTTTATTACCAGGAGCATCATGGTTTCGATAAACTGAGCCTGAATAATAGGACCCCGTACCGTCACAATGGGCTCATATGGAAATATCGGGGTCCCCTCCGGAACAGCCCATACATCACATGAAAATTTGAAATTAAGAAGGTAGCTTAAAAAATCCTCGCTGAACAACTTCTTGGCTCTTAAAAAATCTATATCCTGTTGGGTGAATGAAAGGTTATCAAGATATTCAATAAGCTGTTCTACACCCGCCATGATTGCCAGACCGCCGTCGTCCGGAATTTTTCTGAAAAACATATCAAAATAGGCAATTTGATCAGCCTTTTCGGAATTCAAAAGGCCGTTCGCCATTGTAAGCTCATAAAAATCGGTGAGCAGGGTAAGATTATAACGCGTTGAATCGGTTTGCATTTAAGATCAGTATCCTTTCATAGATGGTTATTTAAAATTTTCAACCCAAAGCGCCTTATTCGGTGTAACGTCTATTGTATTCATCAATACAGTAATCTAAGGTTTCAATTGCATAAGTATGTCCCAGCACCTCGTGTACATTTGTTTCCTTGCCCTCTAGCGTTTTATATACCGAAAAGAAATGCTGGATTTCATTGAATGTGTGGGGTGGGAGCTGGGTTATATCGGTATATCCTGAAAGTGAAGGGTCACCAAACGGAACCGCAATTATCTTTTCGTCTATGCCCATATCATCCGACATCTTTATTATTCCGATAGGAAAGCATTGTACCAAGGTCATGGGTATAATCGTCTCCTGACACATAACAAGAACATCCAACGGATCGTTATCATCCGCATAGGTTCGGGGGATAAAGCCGTAATTGGCGGGATAGTGTGTGGAAGTAAAAAGAACACGGTCAAGTCGTAATAATCCTGTATTCTTGTCCAACTCATATTTATTTCTGCCGCCTTTTGGTATTTCAATAACCGCGGTGAAATTATCAGATTTAATATACTCGGGCGAAATATCATGCCATATATTCATAAAGCACCGTCCATGTGTATTTATTTGAATTAAGTATATCCTTGTTCCCATTATTTATCAAGTATTAAAGCCGCAATAAACGCAAAAAAAGCCGCTTTTAGCTAATCAAAAAAAGCCGCTTTTAGCTAATCAAAAAAAGCCGCTTTTAGCTAATCAAAAAGAGCCGCTTTTAGCGGCTCTTGGTGAAAGCATATTAATACGGGTGGATTTTTTAGACGGCACGGGTGACTTTACCCGAACGCAAGCAACGGGTGCAGGCGTGTATCCTTTTGGGAGATCCGTTTACAACCGCTTTCACGCGGCGAACATTGGGTCTCCAGGTACGGTTAGAACGTCTGTGAGAGTGGGATACCCGAATACCAAATGAAATACTCTTTCCGCAGATATCACAGTTAGCCATGATGGTCTGCACCTCCTTTTTGAAATCAGCAAAGGTTATACTAACAGATATTGTGGCTAAAATCAAGTTTTTTTTGAAATTGTTTTAAAAATATTGTGTTAATATTGTGTTATGTTCCCTTATGCTTGTATTTAGATTGAATTTCCATTATAATACTAAAGTAAATATCGGCATATTGCTGTCGGTAAAATTAGGCAAGGGGTTATATTTAATGATAATGTATTTAATTCAAAATCGTTTTAATATCGAACTTATTGAGCTTGTATTTATATTTATATCTTACGCGCTTGTAATTTTTCTTGCACTACCCGTTCACGAGATGGCGCACGCATTTACCGCAGACAGAATGGGGGACTCCACCGCCCGTTGGAGCGGAAGGCTGACCTTGAATCCGTTTGCTCATCTTGATATAGTCGGAACTGCCATGATTTTTATTTTCGGATTCGGTTATGCAAAACCGGTTCCTGTTAATCCTCGCAATTTTAAAAATTATAAAGCCGGTATGTTTATGACATCATTCGCCGGCCCGTTATCCAACCTTATAATGGCTTTTTTATCACTTTTAATTCTTCGTATTGTTTTGCTTTTTAATCCCGCAGTTTTACTGATTATAATACTGAAGATTTTATTACAACAGTTTGCACTTATAAATATTACTCTTGCAGTATTTAATCTGCTTCCAATACCGCCTCTGGACGGATATCGGATTATTTCAAATTTTCTCAATCCTAAAACGGTATATTTTATAGAGAGATATCAATGGTATATAACCATAGGCTTTTTCATGATAATTGCTACGGGGAGATTTAGTGGATTATTATCTTTTATAACAGAATTCATTTTGACTTTCTTCACAAAAATCCTTGTTTTTTGAGTATAAATAGTTTGGCAGGAGAAGCTATGGAAACAATATCCTATAAAATTCCCGGTTTTGAGGGGCCGCTTGACCTTCTTTTGTATTTGGTGCAAAAGCATAAATTAAATATTATGGACATTCCTATTGCCGAGCTGCTGGAACAATACATGAAAACCATTGAAGAGTGGAAAAGCATTAATCTTGAAGTAGCAGCCGAATTCCTAGAGATGGCAGCGAGGCTTGTGTATATCAAGTCTGCCATGCTGTTACCCCGCCATGATGAGGCCGACGAGATGAGGCGGGAGCTCAGCGGAGAATTGATGGAATACCGCCATTGTCAAGAGGCGGCAGGCAGGTTGGCCGAGCAAAATATTGGCGGAAATCTGTTTGTTCGAGATCCGGCAGAGATTGAACTCGACCTGACCTACCGAAGGATTCATCCCAAAGAGAGCATACTTGATGCATATCTTGCGGCAGCAGGCCGCGGAAGGCGTCGTTTGCCCCCGCCTGCAAAGGCATTCAGCAACATAGTGTCCCGTAAAATTGTTTCGGTTTCATCAAAAATAATTTTTGTGTTGCGACACTTATATAAAAAAAATAAAATCCGCTATAAAGAGCTTTTTAATCAGGCGGACAGCCGTTCGGAGCTTGTTGCAATCTTTTTGGCACTCCTTGAGCTTATAAAGGCAAACAGGATACGGGTGGACGGTGAGGGCGACAATCAGCTGGTAAGCATGAAATCAGGTCAAAGCAAATCAAATATCAAAGCTTAGATTTTACCTTGAAAGGTGTGCTCCCGATGGAGATTAATGAATATAAGGCGATAACACAGGCAGTGTTATTTTCCAGCGGCGAACCTGTGGAATTGTCCCGTCTTGCAGAGGTGATCGAGCTGGATGAGGACACCACCGAGCGAATTGCGGACGAACTGATGAACGAGGTAAACACCGGAAGCGGCGGTCTCATAATCGTCCGGCTTGATAATTGTTATCAGATGAGCACCAAGCCGGCTTATGCCGAATATATAAGAAAGGCGCTGGATATACGGCGCAATATGCCACTGAGCCAGGCCGCGATGGAAGTATTGGCCATTGTTGCATATAATCAACCTGTAACCCGTGCATATATAGACCAGGTTCGCGGAGTTGACTGCGCCGCGGTGATACAGGGATTAGTTGCAAAAAATCTAATTGAAGAAAAAGGCAGGCTGGAGCTGCCGGGACGGCCGCTTTTGTATGGAACGACCGTGGATTTTCTTCGCTGCTTCGGAGTTTCCTCGCTGGACGAGCTTCCTCCTCTTCCGCAAAGTGAAGAAGAGATGCAGGAAACAACATTGGATGAGATTATTGAGGACGTCGAGAAGGCCGAAATCGAGCAAGCCCTGACAGGGGATGAGAAAGGAATGAGGGATACCGGTTGAATGGTTTACTGATAACTCTCATAATATTAGCGATTTTAATCTTGCCGTTGCTTATTCCGGTTTACTTTTCTGCTTGCTTTGACGGAGAGCTCGGGGTGCGGGTACGCATAATGTTTATATCATTTAAGCTTTATCCCAGACCTTTAAAGTCAGAAAAAAAGCAAATAAAAAAGGAAAAGAAAAAAACCAAAAAGCAAGAGAAAAAGAAGGAGCAATTATCCCGTTCGGAAGAACTGCTGCGTGAAGAGGGAATTTGGGCAGTTGTATCATATTATACCGAAATAGTTAGACTTATCGGGACGGCGGTTAAAAGATTTATTCGTATAATTGTGGTGGACAGGCTTGTTTTAAATATTGTTGTTGCATCCGATGATGCATCCAAAACAGCCCTCGATTTCGGGCAGGTATGTGCAGTAATATACCCTGCACAGGCTTTGATAGAAAGCTTTTTAAAAATACGAAAACGCAAGATTACAATAGTGCCGGATTTCATGAGGGAAAAGGGATATGTAAGGGGAGAAATAAAGCTTCATATCCTTCCGGTCAGAGCTATATGGGTTTTAATTCTGTTTTTTATAAGCTATCTAGGCAATACTACAAAAACACAGACTGCAAACAAAAAAACTGAGAACAATAATTAAGACGGACATTAATCAAGAAAAGAGGTTTAATTATGGCAGAGAACAATTTGCAGGGGATTCTGGGCGTTTCCATGGACAAAATCCGTGAGATGGTGGATGTAAACACGGTTATAGGTGAAGCCATACACACTCCCGACGGAACGACCCTTATTCCTGTTTCCAAAGTTACCTACGGTTTCGCTTCAGGAGGCTCAAACATCCCGTCAAAATCATCCGCAGAGCTGTTTGGAGGGGGAAGCGGAGCGGGAATTAACATTATACCTGTTGCTTTTATTGTTATATCTAAAGGCGAGGTTCAGGTATTACCGATTGTCTCAAAACCGGATTCGGGCGATAAGATGATAAATCTTGTTCCCGAGATGTTTGACAAGATAACCGCTCTTTTTAAGAAAAAGGATAAAACAGAGAAGGTTGAAATCAAGGGCGGAAATGAGCCGTCAGTAACCGTAACCGAAACCACAACAAAATCCTGATAATATGTGAATTTCCCGCCCATATTCTGCATAGGTTTTTATGGGCAGGTGGTTAATGTTGTTGAAAAAAATTATATTGTTTGTCGCTGTATTTCTTATTCTTTCGTCTCGGTCAGCTCTTCTACAAGCTGACGGAATAGGTTCGGTTTCTTCTGTTTCGGCGGTCTTGTATGAGCCGCAGTCCCGAAGCATTCTTTATGAAAAGGATGCCTATACTGCACGGCCAATTGCAAGCACCACCAAAATTATGACTGCGTTGCTTGCCGTAGAATTGTGTCCGCCCCGGCAGATAATAACCGTTCCGCCCGAGGCGGTAAGGGTTGAAGGCTCGACGCTGGGGCTTCGCGGCGGAGATAAAATTACAATGCTGGATTTGGTAACCGGGTTGCTTCTCGCTTCGGGAAATGATGCAGCCAATGCGGTTGCCTATGCCGTAGCCGGAGATTTACCGTCATTTGCAAAATTGATGAATGAACGCGCCGAAAAAATCGGAATGAAGGATACGAAATTCGTCACTCCATCAGGGCTTGATGAGAGCGGGCATTCATCCACGGCTTATGATATGGCACTGCTTGCCGCCGAGGCGATGAATAATAAGACGATTGCCGATATTTGCAAAAAAAAATATGCAGTGATAAGCTTCGGCAATCCGCCGCGCAATATTACCGTAACAAATCATAATAAACTGTTAAAGATATATCCTCCTGCCAAGGGGATTAAAACAGGCTTTACCAAGAAATCCGGACGATGTTTGGTTTCGGCAGCAGAGAAGGACGGAGTGCAGCTTATTGCCGTAACTCTAAAAGCGGGGGACGATTGGAACGATCATATTGCTTTGCATGAGTATGGTTTTTCAGCTACCGAATCGATATTACCCACCCTTCCCAAGCTGCCGCCCGTGGCGATTATGGGGGGTGAAAAAGCACATATAAATTTGATTGCCCAAGCTCCGCCTGCCTGCACTGTCTTAAAGGAAGAAAAAGAAAAAATACAGGTAGATATCAGATTGCCGCGGTTTGTTATCGCGCCTGTAAAAGCAGGTGATGCAATCGGAACCATAATTTATAAGGCGGGGGGGCGCAATCTTTGCACCCTGACTTTAACCTCGGGGGATGATGTAGATGCCCGTCCGGTTGCCGGATTTAGAGCCAGAGCAACACGAAATTTTTCATCACTTCTTGCCGAATGGCTGAGGCTTTGATATTTGTATAAAAATCGATGTAAAGTGCTTTCATTTTCATCCTAATTATAAAGGAAAATAATCAATAATGAGCAATCAAAGACTGCAAAAGCTGCTTTCCGAATGCGGAGTTGCTTCCCGGCGCAAAGCGGAGGAAATGATAATTCAGGGCAGGGTTAAGGTGAACGGCCATCCTGCTAAAATAGGGGATAAGGCCGCCATCAGTCGAGATATTATTACGGTTGACGGAAAAAGGATTGCCTTGCCCGAACGGCTACGGTATATAATGCTTAACAAGCCGCGCGGATATGTTACAACCATGATTGATGAGCAGGGGAGAAAATGTGTCGCTCAGCTGGTAGAGGACGCAGGGGAGCGTATCTTTCCGATTGGGCGGCTTGACCGTAATTCGGAGGGGCTTCTGCTGTTTACAAACGACGGTGAATTTACCAATTCCGTGATACATCCCACACGGCATATTCCAAAGGTATACAGGGTTACCCTCCGCCCGGCTCCCACCGATGAGCAGATGGAGCTTTTCCGAAACGGTATGATGCTTGAGGGAGATAGAAGCAAAACCGCCCCCGCCGATATCAGAATTATTTCCGGAGAAAAGGCGGACGGTTCCCGCTCTGATCGGGTGGTCGCGGAAATTGTTTTGTATGAGGGACGAAATCGCCAGATAAGGCGTATGTTTGACGAAATGAAAATTGAGGTTGCACGGCTGCGACGGGTTGCAATAGGAAATGTTAAGCTGGGAATGCTGGGTGTCGGTAAATGGAGGGAGCTTGACCCGAAAGAAATATTATCACTTGAAAACGCTTCAAAAGTACCGCCTGTTCAGACAAAACCACCGGCAGCAAAAGGGGAGGAACGAAAGCATGGTATCCATCGTCCCCGCCGATGAGGATTTTCTCGCGGAATTAAATATTACACCCGGCTCATCGTTTTTTTGCCTGAACGCATTCGACGGAAAACAGAGTGTAGGTTATGTAATTTTTCGGCTTGATGGTCGGCAGGTTGTAATTATTTCTCTGGAAACAGAGGATGAGGTGATTGCGGACGGATTGATTCGTGCCGCCCTCAATTCTTCAAGAGAAAAGGGCGCGGTTATCGCCGTTTGCCGTATAAAAACGATATATTCTATTTTGAAGAAGATCGGGTTTAATGAAGACGGCTCAAATTTAAGTGCCGAAATTAATGAAGTATTAACAGGAAAATGTAAAAAACATTTTAATTTATAAGAAATCAAGGGTAAATATTACTTATATTTGGATGAAACCTAGAGTTTTAAACATAATATTAGTAATATTTTTATTTTTATTTGTTAATGTATTGTTATTATTTTTGTTATATAATATAATTAATATAATTTGCGTTTTTTTTTAAAAATGCAAATAGAAAAATTGTTTGCCGGGGCATAGAACTGCCTTGTTTTAAGATTACATATTAAGTCAGGAGGAAAAAGGTTTGAATATGCCAAGACAGCTTAAAAAGCTGACTGATGCAGTTTCGGCCATTAAAAGCTCGAAGGCACGTGAAATGCTTTTGCAGCTTTTTGATGAGTCAACATTTGTCGAAATCGATCGGCTGGTCAATGACGGTGAGAACCCTGCTGATGCGGTGGTTGGTTACGGTATGGTTGACGAAAGCGCGGTTTACGCTTTTGCTCAGGACAGAAGTGTTTGCAACGGAGCTATCGGAAAGGCTCAGGCTTTAAAAATATCGAAAATATTTGAATTGGCAGCACAAAACGGTGCACCGGTTGTCGGAATATTTGACAGCGACGGCGCAAAGCTCGGAGAAGGTGTCGATGCAATGGATGCCATTGCAGAAATCCTTCTTGCAACCAATAATATATCCGGAGTTGTACCTCAAGTTGCGGTAATTACCGGCGCATGCGTTGGTTCATCTGCAATTATTGCCGCCAACGCGGATATTGTGGTAGCTGTTAAGGATGCTGATTTTTATCTCAACCCGGGGGATGAAAACTCCGAGGCTGCCATAACAGTCGATGATAAGGAGACTGCAATAGCTAAGGTACGCGAAATTATATCCATGCTACCCGCGAACAACCTTACGCTTCCTGCGGCATATGATTTTGACAGCATTGATATGCCCGCGTGCGAAAATATAGAAGGTATAATCGAAGCGGTTGCCGACCCGGGCACCTCAATTATTTTAGGCGGCGAAAACAACCAAACGGTTTTAGCCCGTGTAGGCGGTATCGTCTGCGGTATGGTTACGCTGGCACAGGAAAAAATTTCGCAATGTGAGGCCTCTCGCCTGGCGCGTTTTATACGGTTGTGCGACGGATTTACCCTTCCGGTTATTACATTTGTAGATTCGGCAGGCTTTGAGAGTCTTGAGGGAGCCGCCAAGCTTTCCCATGCCTATGCCGAGGCAACCACCGCCAAGATAACTATAATTGTCGGCAAGGCTTACGGTTCGGTATATATTGCGGCGGCAGGTAAATCTGCCGGAGCGGATATTGTACTGGCATGGCCGACAGCCGTCATACTACCCCTTGCACCCATGGCTGCCATCCATATTTTTTGGAAGGACAGATTAAGCAGCATGGCCAATCCTACCGAGGATCGTGAAAAGCTGGCTGAGGAATTTGCAGAGGAGCAAGGAGATGCTTTGACTTCTGCCGCAAACGGATTTGTAAGTGATGTTATCGCTCCTTCTGAAACCAAGGCAAAAATAATATCATTGCTGGATATGCTGTCCGGAAAACGCGTATCCCGCCTGCCGAAGAAGCATTCAAATATTGTATTATAACTGCCTCGTCTATTAGTGTGCCTAAAGATCATAAAATCGAAAATTTTGTAGTAAAGGATTGAGATGATAATGAAAAAGTTTAATATTACCGTTAACGGTCAAACTTATGATGTCCAGGTTGAAGAGGTCGGCTCTTCTCCGTCACCGGTTGCTCCGATTGTTCAAGCAGCTCCGATACCTGCTGTCACGCCCGCTGCACCTACTGCTCATGCACCTGCTGCAGCTCCGGCACCTGCTACGCCGGATAAGGTTACTCCCACTGCGACTGCCGGAACCGAAGAATTGAACTCTCCGATGCCTGGCACGATTGTGAATATCCTTGTTAAGCCCGGAGACAATGTTTCAAAGGGCGATGTCATTTT
>JAQUHC010000004.1 GCA_028683785.1 Oscillospiraceae bacterium | reverse complement strand
CGATGAGTCCCCCGAAAGCGTATGCGGCCGCCAGATACATATACTCGGGTCCGGTCATCGACATGGCCAATCCCAGTACAATCCCCGCTATGCTGCCCCCCTGCTCCTTGCCGCTGCGCGCCAACAAGAGGATGATAATTGCCGCTAAAATCCGTCCGGGTGCAATACCGCTGAAGGTTATGGCGGCTGTAGCCATCAATAATATCGAACCGGTCATGACGACACTTGCCTGCTCCTGAGCGGTCAGGGTGTCATCCAGTCCCTCGGTAGATACCAGCCTTACGGTGGAGCGGAAGAAGAAGGCCGCTCCGCCCGCTATCAGTCCCTCTGCTGTAACCAGAAGGATGTTATATATATCAAGTCCGTTCACGGCAGCCAGTGCCAGACCGGTGCTTTCGACAGATAGAAATGTTATGACCGGTACAAATACAGGGTGATTTGCAATTAATTTTATTCCGCTGAGCGACCATTTTATTCCCGCCACAGCCAACAAAGCGGCAATATATCTCAGAGGGGATACCGCCCCGCCCGACAGAATATATCCCGCCAAGGTTGCTATGTATACCAATGTCGCCCCCGCGCCCGGAACGGCGGCCGCAAAGCTGATTCCAAACGGCTTCATGCCTGCATAAACGCTTGCACGGGGCATAACAAGCCCAAATAATGCCCATATTATGAGCAGCGCCAGTTGTTTTGATATACTGCTTTCTCCGGCTTGTCTGATCTGTGATGATAATTCCTTTTCAGGGGCATGTCCGCTGCCCGCTCCTGCCAATGCCTTTTGCTTCAACATCTTCACATCCTAATCGTGATAAAAATATACAGTCGGTAGATATAATTATATTCATCTACCGACTGTATTTGTGTCATAATATGGTAATATATATTGTTTTAATAAGGCGAAAGAGGAATAATAAACGCGGCAAGCATTATTATATTGTGGTGGCGTAGGGGAGGATTCTATATCCTCCCGAATGATTATTTAAATTATTCAATAAATTAGACCTAGAGCGGCTTTTATTATCTTGAAAATTGTGGTCATATATCGGGGAAAATTTACTAATGTGAAACATTTCGAGAAAAATATACAAAATATTACCTTTTACATAAAAATATGATATAATTAAAAAAGTTTAGGTGATTATAAATTGGGAGATTTGTGGGTGAGCAAGGATGGGGAAGCTCGACAGAACTTAACAGCGATTGGAGGAAATCGAATGGTAGTAAAAATCGACATGAACATACCACCTCGATTTTTCGATTCGGCACATAAATCAAACGACTTTGAGTCCGTATCTGAAAAAGTCGCAAAAGCATTTATTTCACAGATCCTTGGAGAGAAAGATGTCATTAAAGGAAATCCTGATAGGCATGAGCCAGACTATCTTTCTGGTTCCAGAGGTTTTGAAGTTACTTTTGCTATTGAAAGTTCCTTGGTTCCACAACTCAAGGGAGTACGTGATTTAGAAAAATCTCGTTTTAGCATTGAGGATGCTTTGGTATCAGATGTTTTGGCTGCGGCTAGGCGAAAATCGGAGAAAACATATTCATGTGTTCCATCTTTGTTCATTATTACAATGTCACCACTATTCACGTGGTTCTACCCATTTTATATTAAAACAAATTATCTTACCGAAAAAACTTGGAGCGCTATGACAAAAAAACGAGATATACTATTTGACGAGTTGTACTCAACATATATTGACAGTAAGGCTTTTGAGAATATTCTCATTGTCCTACCCACGCACGATGAACATTTTATTTTGTTTGATGTACACGCATTTGGCAGCTATAAAGAAGTGGATTTTATGAAAAGAATAGGCGTGAATAATCCGAAAATCTTTCCAACATGTAAGACAACTTATGTTGATTACGGGAACCTCCCAGTAGTATATGAAATAACTATTATAAGATATACAGAAGATTCTAATATTTGATAAGGACGAAATGCATAGTAGCATCATATAAACTTACGATAATGTTTATTATATTATGGCGGGTTAATTATTTAGTGATTATGAAATGTTGGGATTAGGAGGATTCTGTATGGCTCTCGGCATAACAATAGGGTTCGAAATTGGCGAAGATGGAAAGCCTCATGTAGTAATAAACCAAGCGGAGTCGATAAAAGCAGAACGCAAAGACAAAGGAAAGAGTCTGGTTGCATTTCCAGAAAATTATACAGTCATCGATATCGAGACAACAGGTCTTTCCCCAGAATGGGATGAAATTATAGAGTTAGCTGCTATCCACTACGAAAAAGGGGTCAAAACGGCTGAGTATTTGACTCTTGTTCACCCGGAAAATGCTGTAGATGAATACATAACTGAGTTGACAGGAATAACGAATGAAATGCTTGCTAACGCTCCGACTATTAATGAGTGTATTGGGACATTTGCAGATTTTGTGGGCAATAGTATTTTGGTCGGATATAACGTTAATTTTGACATTAATTTCATATATGATAACATGGTTCAATGTCTCGGGAAACCTCTATCAAATGATTTTGTTGATGTGATGCGCATTGCTCGTAAAGAGCTCCCAGACCTTAAGCATCATAGGCAGTTGGATGTGGTAAAGTTCTTTAATATTAAAACTGATCGAGCTCACAGAGCGCTGCACGATTGTGAAGCATGTAATCGTTGTTTTGTTGCGCTTATGAATCATATTATTGCTGGTGGAACAGCACTTGATGATTTTTGTAGATTTTCATCCGCAAAGCACGGAAAAGATGGTGTTCATGCCCGTGATATTAAAGCCACATCTGATGAGTTTGACGAAGGCCATCCGTTGTATGGTAAGGTATGTGTTTTTACTGGAGCTCTTGAAAAAATGACCAGAGCGGAAGCTATGCAACTTGTAGCAAATCTCAGAGGTGTACCGGCTGACAGTGTTACCAAGAAAACAAATTTTCTTATTCTCGGAAATAATGACTATTGCAAAACTATTAAGGATGGAAAAAGCAGTAAACAGAAGAAAGCCGAGAAGTTAATTCTTGATGGTGCCGATCTACAAGTAATCCCAGAACAAGTATTCTATGATATGCTTACAGAGGATTAGAACATAACAAGCTATTAAAGCACTTTGAACTTCCCATTATATTTATTCTGCAAAATTGGCTTTTTGGAATACGTCTTTTTTCCCTCCACCAGACAGGAATTTTATGATTAATACACCGACATAAACGGCGTAAATTGCTGAAAAACGGCGCACACACAGGTGCGCCACTACATTGTAGAGGATAATTAAGCGAATCAAGGGTTCTATCACAAAACAAACTAAATTTTCTATTATGATTATAGGGATAAAATTTTATTTGGTGGCGTAGGGGAGGATTCTATATCCTCCCGAATGATTTGCACCGGCATTTAACCGAACAATGAAAAAATATCCGCAATATGTTATCATGCCAAACCATTTTCACGCAATCGTTATATTTGAACGGGTGGATATGGAATCCGCAGAAAACGGGCGGATATGGAATCCTCAGAAAACGGGAGGATATGGGATCCTCCCCTACACTGTCAACGGTTTTTTCGAGGCTGATTTAGTGACGATTAGCGTAAATTAGTTTTGGATTTAACATAACATCGTCTCGCCTGATTTTACTTAGTTTTATAGAAAAATCGCTGCCCTTCGGCTCCCTCTGACGAGGGAGCTGTCGCCCGCAGGCGACTGAGGGAGAGACTACGCACAAATTGATTGAGAACATCAATTCAACAATCACCAAAAACCCAAGGCAAGCACACCCATTATAATCCTGCTGTTTCGACCTAGACTGTGCTATTCTCTCCCTCCACTGCTTCGCGGTCCCCCTCCCTCGTCAGAGGGAGGCTTAAGACCGCTTTAACGGGAATTATATCGTGATTTATATAGAAATTGCTGCCCTTTGGCTCCCTCTGACGAGGGAGCTGAAGAATAGCAACATTTTTTACTATAAAGCTCTTAAAACTCGAGTGAAAACAAGATGATTTCTCTTTTCTTTCCATGACTTGACAACTGAGCCCTAATATTGTAATATTATGCCACATGCATAAAATTTTTATCTGCAAGGGAGGTCAATCATGGAAAAAAGTAAAACCAATGTTATCCTTATTCTGGTAACAGTCGCTGTCTTTATCGTAATCGTGTTGACGGATATTTTTATTGTACCCCACATCCTTTACACCAAATCCTTCGATGATCTTGTTGGCGACACATCCGGCGGAATCAACAAAATTGTCCTATTCAGCGGAAGCACAGGAAAGCAAGCGGAAATAACCGATAAAGCCGAAATTGATAGTGTATATGGATTGTTTAAAGACACAAATTATCGCATAAATTGGGATCAAAACAGCAGGGATGGCTTTCAATTCAGTATCGGTATTTATAAGGATGACGGAACGGTTCTGAAAGGCTTAACATACCATTCCAAACAACTTATAGTTTGCGATGATGTAAATTACAGCATAAAAATTGCAATTAACGAAGAGGAAATCAATAAATATTTTCCGGATTAAAATTGATCTCCATCGTTAATATCTTTACAAAACATATGATCAGTTCGATATATTCGGATATTACCGATATCCTGTTCATGCGCGGCATTCTGTCCATCGGCACACATGTGCGCCGCTACGGCATCACATAAATTTCCACCGAATAAATGCATAGTTTTAGGGCTGACACACAATGAAAAATGTGTGTCAGCCCCTTTTTTAATTTTACGCGGTATTATCCGTTATGGCTGAAACGCGACAAAAAGGCTCTTGTGCGCTCACTCTGCGGATTTTCCAAAACCTGTTGCGGGTCGCCCTGCTCAACAATGACCCCGTCGTCCATAAAAATTACACGGTCGGAGACATCGCGCGCGAATGCCATTTCATGCGTTACGATCACCATGGTCATTTTCTCTTGAGCGAGGCTTCGTATAACCTTCAGGATTTCACCGGTCAACTCGGGATCCAGCGCCGAGGTCGGCTCATCAAAAAACAAGATATCCGGCTGCATGGCGAGTGCTCTTGCTATTGCCACCCGCTGCTGCTGACCGCCCGACAATTCACATGGATAGGCGTCGGCTTTTTCGCTCAATCCCACCTTATCCAAAAGAGCCCGCGCCTGCTGTTCGGCTTCTTCCCGACTTTTCCCCTCAACCCGCACAGGTGCCTCTGTAATATTCCTTAAAACCGAAAAATGGGGAAACAGGTTAAAACTCTGAAATACCAAACCAAACCTGCGCCTTATCTGCCGAAGAACAGGGGCGGCACTGTATACCGCTCTTTCGTTATTTCCCTCGGAACGAGCCATAACCAAATCCCCGTATGCAATATAGCCGAAATCAATTTCCTCCAGCAGCGTGGCACATCTAAGCAGGGTGGACTTGCCCGAGCCGGACGGTCCGATAACCGCCAAAACCTCACCCTGCTGGACATTCAGGGAGATGTCACGCAGCACCCGCTCTTTTCCAAAGGATTTCTGGATATTCTTTACTTCCAAAATGCTCATGCTCATCCCCCTTTCAGCGATAATAGCCCAGCCGCTTTTCGGCCATTGAAAAACCCCTTGAGACAACAGAGTTCATCAGCAGATAGAAAACACCTGCTATAACAATCGGGATCATTGAGACAAAGGTCTGCTGCAACTGATAACCGATCAATGAAATTTCAGCCACCCCGATTATCTGAGCTAAGGAGGTATCTTTCACCAATGTCATAAATTCGTTGCCCATTGGAGGCAGGATTTTTTTGATTACCTGTGGCAGTATAATTCTGAAAAAGGTCTGCCCTTTTGAAAACCCGAGCACATTGGCCGCCTCACTTTGACCCACCGGAACGCCTTCGATACCGCTTCGGTATATTTCGGCGAAATAGGCGGCATAGTTGAGCGAAAACGCAACAACCGCCACCTGAAAACGCGAAAACGGCAGATTCAACCCATACATAAAAAATATGAGCTGCAGCATGAGCGGCGTGCCTCGCATTATCAGCAGATACCCCCGCATAAGCAAGGAAAGCGGACGAATACGCGACATTCTGCAAAACGCCATTAATAACCCCAGCGGGAGGGAGAAAATAAGGGTTAATGAAAATAATGATATTGTTTGCAGCGAAGCTTGCGCTATCTGCTCTGTCGTATTCAAGACATTATCCCATGACATATGCTTCCCTCGCTTTTAAATCAACAACTCAACACCTGTCACCATCCGGAGACAGGTGTTGATACTAAATTCTTTTAATCCTTTATTTAGGTGTTCGCGCCGATATTTTCAGCTTCTGATTTTAGTTCATCCGGGCGCTCTATGTAGTACCGTGCAACAATCTCGTCCATGATAACAGCATCACTTCTGCCCTTTTGAAGCTCGTACATTGCAAGAATATTGTTGCTCACCGAGGTAGCTTTGCCGCCTTTGATAATTTTCTTGATATCATCACGGTCGTCTAATGCATCATTTGCCGTGGAGCCTGTCTGAAGAACCACCGATTTGTCCTTCAGATCGGTAAGCTTTGATATTCCCGAATCCTTTAAGGTTATTACAACCTGACGATTGTTCATATAGGATTCGCTGAGGTTCATTTTCTCGTTGCGCTCGTCATTGATGGTCATACCGTTCCAAATGCAGTCGATTCTGCCGGTATTAAGCTCTGTTACATTCTGTGCCCATACGATAGGCTGAAGCACAAGCTCAACCCCCATGCGTTTGCAAACCTCGGTGGCAAGGTCGATGTCATATCCGATGATATTCCCCTCGCTATCCTTATATCCCATCGGAGGGAAAGAGGAATCAAGACCGAGTATCAGCTTGCCCTTTTCCTTAATTTTGTTAAGGGAATCGTCGGTGCTGCCTGCCGGAGTAAAGGTATCGGGCACGGTTGAGGTGTCCTCACCAAACCATTTTTCTGTAATCTCAGCCAGCTTACCGTCCTTTTTCATGTCAACAAGGGTTTTTTGAACCTCATCACGAAGTGACTGATCCGCTTTGCGGAACCCGATTCCGTACTGCTCGTCGGCAAGTGCCTCATCCAAGACGACATACTCATGTGTTTTACTTGAACATCCGGTTGCAAGCAGCATTGTCATAACCACTGCAATAATTAATGCCATGAATTTTTTCATTTACAAATCAATCCTCTCATTCAAAAACTTCTGCTTTCATTTTACAACATCATATTACCAAAGTAAAGTATTATTTCACTAAAGTAAAATAAAAGGCTGACGCGGTATTTCGGTATCGTGTAATGATAATTCACAAACAAAAACCACCGGAAACCCAGCGTTTAAGCCGTTTTTCGGTGGTTTATATTTGGTGGGCGCAGAGGAACTCGAATCCCCGACCTCTTGCGTGTGAAGCAAGCGCTCTAACCGGCTGAGCTATGCGCCCTCATAGTACAATTCAGCCTAACCGAAATCAGGCTGAATTGAGTGGTGGTGACCCGGACGGGAATCGAACCCGTGTTACCGCCGTGAAAGGGCGGTGTCTTAGCCGCTTGACCACCGGGCCGCAGATGCGCCCCCTGCTGGAGGCGCGTGGTAGCGGTAGTCGGATTTGAACCAACGACACTGCGGGTATGAACCGCATGCTCTAGCCAACTGAGCTATACCGCCGTACATGATTTGTAGTGAAGCGTTGTTCATTATATAGTATCTCAGCCCCTTTTGTCAATAACAAAAATACCTAATTTCATCAAAAAGGGTTTGCTTTTGCTTTCTAATGCAAATTTCGATTAAAAGCGCGAGAAATTATTCCATATAATCGCCGTTTTTCCCCTTGTGCCTCAGGGAGAAAATTGATATACTGAATTGATAAAAGGGGGTGGGCTATGTGAAAGAATACCTGAAGGGATTTACCCGTTTGGTATCTTTGTTTCTACTTGGTGTCGCTCTGATAGCCGTTTACAAAACCTTTGATAATATGAACATCATCGTATCATTCATCGGCAGAATTTTTACCATTCTCAGCCCGTTTGTGATTGGGCTGGGTCTGGCATTCCTGTTATTCGCCCCATCCAACCGTTTGGAAACACTTGTTGCTCGGAGTAAATTTGGCTTTATTTCACGAAATTCGCGTGTAATTTCGGTGCTGTTGGTCTATTTAATTCTTCTTATAATTCTTAGCCTGTTGCTTACCTTTGCGCTTCCGGCTGTTGTCAAGGGCTTGGTGGATTTTGTATCTTCACTGCCTAATTACTATAAGCAGCTGATGACATATCTTAATACATTTGCCCAGGACGGCGGGATATTGCAAGGATTCAATATTTCGGATACCATAGAAAATATCTATACCTCATATGTTCAGCCAAGGCTCTCGTCAGATGCTGTAATCAGCTACTTCAAGGGCATTATGAATTTTACCTCTTCATTACTGGGTGTTTTCATGGCCTTTATTATCTCGATCTATATGCTGATAAGCCGTGAATCTCTTATCCGTACCGGCAAACTGATACTTGGCATATTTTTGAATGACAACCAGATGTCAAAGCTTTCACATTACACCCACCGTTCCTGCGAAATCCTATACAGCTACTTTTACAGCCAGGTGCTGGACGGCATAATTGTGGGCATTTTAATGACAATAGGATTGGTTATATTCAGGGCGCCAAACGCCCCGCTTATCGGCTTCCTTATCGGTTTGCTCAATATGATTCCCTACTTCGGGGCCATAATCGGCGGCTGTATTGCGGTGGGCATCACCTTCCTGTCGGGAAACCTTTACGGCGCAATTTTCATTGCCATATATATTATAGTCATGCAGCAAATAGATGCGAATCTGATTCAGCCGCGTATCGTGGGTCACACCCTGGGTGTCCGTCCGATTTATGTGCTGCTAGCCATCACCCTTGGGGGCGGTTTGTTCGGATTTTGGGGTATCTTCCTGGGTGTCCCCGTGATTGCAATATTCCAAATGCTGCTACGGGATTACCTCAATTATCGGCATCGGTTGAAAAAGCCGACCATTCCCCCTTCCGGATGCAGCAGCCCATAACCCTATTACGAAAAAGGAGTATTAAATGCCTAACCCTATCGGGCTTTATATCCACATACCGTTTTGTATATCAAAATGCCCCTACTGCGATTTCTATTCACTGACCGATATCAATCCGGATATACTGAACTCATATACACATACCGTAGTCGAATCAATCGAACAATGGCATAAAAAGCTTGAGGGTGTAACCGCCGATACACTGTATCTGGGCGGCGGCACCCCCTCACTTTTGGGCGGAGAACGAATTTCACGCATTATTCGGGCGGCGGGCTGTTTTATTATTGAGAACGCTGAAATCACCATGGAGGCAAATCCGGCAGACGGGCTTGATGATGTTTTTGCCGCATTTTCGGCTGTCGGCGGCAACCGGATATCCATTGGAATGCAGACCGCGAATGATAACCAGCTGGAATTTCTCGGCCGCCGTCATCGTCATCAGGATGTCGTAAAGGCGGTGGAGGCTGCAAAGTCCGCGGGGATAAATAATATTTCCCTTGATGTAATGCTCGGTCTCAAAGGACAAACCGTTTCTTCTGTTACATCCACCCTGTGTGAAGCTCATAATCTGGGTGCAACTCATATATCGGCTTATATGCTGAAAGTCGAGGAGGGTACCCCCTTTTATAAAAATCAGGATGAGCTGTGCCTGCCCGACGATGATACGGTGGCAGAGCTTTATTTATCCGCCTGTCAAACACTGGAGTCGTTTGGCTTTGAGCAATATGAAATGTCGAATTTCGCCCTGCCCGGCTTTCAGAGCCGACATAATTTAAAATATTGGAATGCCGACCCTTATCTCGGAATAGGGCCGGCAGCTCATTCATTTATTGACGGACGGCGGTTTTATTATACCCGCGATCAGGATGGATTTATAAAAGGCAGCCCGCCGGTTGACGAGCAATCGTCCGATACATATCCGAACGCAGGCGAGACGGAGTATCTTATGCTTCGCCTGAGACTAAACCGAGGTATAAAATATAAGGAGTTTGAGGAGAGGTTCGGCCATGCGGTCCCTAAGGGTGTGACGGTGCGCGCCGCCTCCCTGCCGAATAAGCTGGCTGTGGTTGACTCGGATGGGATACATTTAACCCCGGACGGCTTTCTTGTATCAAACACACTGATAACAAGGATATTGAACGGTTGATACATAATACAAGTTGTTTCAGTCGTTTATCTGTTTTGTTATTTGTGCCGAGGCTTCGCATTCATATTCATACATCCAAAAAATCGCCTTGACACCCGGCGGGAGGATATGCCACGCTCTGCCCGTCCATTTTTCGACCTCATCGGGTATCTCAAAATACTTTTCCCGCCCAAACGCATTTATTATAAGCTCGCCATCCTGCGCGGAAATATCAAGTCTCAAACTCCCGTCGCCAAAACCAACCCGACGGGAATTATAATCCGCAATTATAAATCCCGCCAACATAATCAGTAAATAAACCGACATTATCCAGGTTAAAAATATCAGCCTTACTCTTTTACACCTCTGCCCTTTTCTTGTTTCCTTTGCCATAATTATTAATCATCCTCTATGAAGGCATCGGGGTGGATAGCATATCATACTAAATCCATTCTAAAACATTCCAGAATAGAGCGATGCGTTCCTAATACTAATTTAAATTAAATTAGTATCAGTACCTGCGCAAGTGTTTTTCCCAAAATTTCACCCGAATATACCGCCTCGCTTACGGTGTTTGCATCGGTACCGACCTCAATAAGCAGGGAGCCGTGTGATAAATTCTGATTATACCGGCTGTCTACCAGATAAAGCGGCCGGACAATTCCGTAATACCGGGTATGGAGGGAGCTCTGCAGTCTGAGCGACAGCCTCAAATTTTCAACCCAATCGGGGTGAGGGAAGGCGGATGAATGGCAAACACTTGTAACGATCATTATTTGTGCCGCTTTACGACCGTTAACCATAACAGTAGGCTTATATTTTTCTGTTTTGGACTTGTTCATGGCATCCCGGTGAAGGTCGATAATCACACTTATGGTTGGGTACTGCTTGAGTATCTTTTTTATTGTTTTTTCTGCTCTTTCATAGGCACCGGTGTATTTTGGAGAATCATGCAGTGTTACATTATGAATTACCCCGATATTTGCGGCACGAAGCTGAGCCGAAACGGCCTCTCCCACAGCCACCACACTGCGGGTATCGTCCTTGGAACGCGCTGAATCCTCGGCGTTATAATATCCCGCGTAATAGGTCATGTATGATTCGGTGGTATGTGTGTGCATAATCAACACCTGGGGGTCGGCTGATTTTTTAATCTTTATATCGGGTGAAATCTTAAGCTGCGCGGCGACATCAATTGTGCGGCTGCTTACGTTTTTTATCGATACCCCCTGCACAAAATTACTGCCTATGCTCGCCATCTGCTCAATTATCTTGCCTCCGTCCCCCGCTTCGGGCGGAACTATGCCTGACGGTATGATTTTTGAGGAAGCAAGTTCACCCGAGGTCAGGACCCCCCCAATCGGTGCATATGACAAATCTGACAGCACATCGCGCTGCTGCATGCCGCCTTGGGCGGGTATGCGTTCCAGCCTTTCGCTTAAAACCTGCACACCGCCCTCGGGCTGCATTATTCCAACCGACAGCAGGGCTAAACCCCGCCCTATATTGAGGAGCCGCCCTTCAGCAGCCCCTCCCACCGCCAGCGTTATACAACCGACCAAAGCCGTTATAACAATAAATATACGCGCCGCTTCCGAGTGTGAACGTTTTACTTTTTTATTTGATTTGTCCTGCATAATCATCACCGTTATCAGATTATGCGATTTCTATGCTTTTTATGCTTTCCGCGGTTCAGCTTGCCGCCGATACAAGCGACAAGGGCGAATATTCGGGTTGCAAAGCAGCATTAATCGTCATGGCAACCAGCTGGGATGCCCGCTTGATTATCAAATCGATTTCACGCGGTGTCACCATCATTTCCGCCCCCCGGGGGGTAACCTGATCCACCGATTCCTCTCGTCCGGTCAGTTCCATCGCCACCGTCCGCGCATCCACCACCGTCGGAACGCCCAGCCCGATTACAGCCATCCCCAGTGTGTCTGAGTTCAGAGCCATCCGATTGTTTCCCACCCCGGAACCCGGAGATATTCCGGTATCACAAATCTGAATCGTGCAGCCCAGTCTATCCACGCTTCTTGCCGCCAAAGCATCTATGACAATGACCGCGGCAGGCTTCACGATATCACAGATTCCTTTTACCATTTCACTGCTTTCCACTCCTGTTTGACCAAGCACGCCGGGTATAAAAACAGCCGCGGGGCGCAGCTTTTCAAGCCCGGTAGACCGTGCAAATTCGCCCTCGATATGTCGGGTTGCCAAAACCATGCCCGCCGAACGCGGGCCCAGAGCATCGGGAGTCACCGACTGATTGCCCAGCCCGACAACCAAAACCAACCCTGTTTCGGGGAGAAGTGAACGCAACTCATCCCCCAACAGCTTTGCCTTTTCCTCCATGTTCTGCTCATCGTCGGACAGGGGTTGAAGCTCGGCGGTTATATATGTGCCGCGCGGCCGGCCGAGTGCCTGCTCCCCTTGTTGGTTTTCAATGACGATTCGTGTAAGCCTGATATCATCGACCTGTCTGCTTTCCTGCTGTACACCCGGGATTGGCTTTTCACCCTGTATCGCTGCTTCTATGGCCAAATCTGTTCGGAATTGCATATCGGTTCCTCTTTTCTGATATTGTTATTATATTATTATCTTTAAACCCCTTATCTATTCCGGACATCATATAAACCACAAAAACCAAAAAACAGTTGCCCCTTGACTCTGTTTGAGTGTATAATGATGTTTGAAATGTATTAATGAAAGGCGCGACCCGATAATGAATTATCGCCTCAACCCCGAAACACTCGGGGAGATATTTGCTGTCCCCGCCGCGGTAGCGGACGAGCATATAAAGCTGGCCGGTTCGGCACAGCTTAAGGTATTGCTCTGGCTGCTCAGGGGCGGGCAGGGTGTTTTTGATGCTAAACGCTGTTCAAAAGCGATCGGTCTGTCCCCTGCCGACTGCACCGATGCTCTTCAATACTGGTTTGCTACCGGTTTGCTGCTTTCTGTCGAATCAGAAAACGAAATTGTAAGAGAAGAAGAACCATCAGAGAAGAAAAAGGAAAAGCCTAAAAAGAAGCCGGCTCCGGAAAAAATAACCGTTATGCCGCCTCCCCGCCCGGTAAAGCCCTCGATGAAAGAGGTAATCAGCCGTCAGAAGCAAAGCAGCGAGTTTTCTTATTTACTTAACACCGCCTCTGCCCGGTTAGGCCGTCCGATATCCCACGGGGATATGGAAACCCTCTTATATCTGTATGACACCGCAGGAATGCCTGTCGAGGTAATCCTCATGGTGATTGAGTACGCAATCGCAGAGGGTAAGGCACATATGAGATACATAGAAAAGGTTGCTCTCGATTGGTCTGACAGAGGGGCGGACTCCATTGCCGCTGCCGAGCAGTTACTCTGCGCTATGGAGCGCAGAAAGCAAGCATGGAATAAGCTCAGCTCGCTTTTAGGTATTACCAAATCCCCAACCGTCACACAATCGGACGCGGCCGAGCTCTGGATTTACGATTGGAAGGTTGATGAAGGGCTGCTCGTTCTGGCATACGAGAAGTGCCATGCCGCCACAGGGAAATTCAACAGCGGATATATGATGAAAATAATCGAGCAATGGAGGGAGGACGGGATTGATTCGGTTGAAAAGGCCGAATCGGTGAAAGGCGGCAAACGCAAGGGAAAGGGTAGAAGCAAGAAAAATTCATCCTTAGACCTTGATGAATATGAAGAAATGGTTCGCAATTTTACACCGGTATATACAAAGAATTGGAAATAATACATTTATTAAATCCACGTTAAAATAAGGGAAGGGGCATATAGATGGGATACAGCCGTGAGGTTTATGATTCTGCAAAAACCAAGCTGGAGCGGCGGCGTACCGATGCACAAACCAGAGCTTCAAATTTGCGGGATAAAATGATAAACAAGCATCCCCGTATTCGTGAAATAGAGCGGGATATGGCAAGCGCGGCAATTCGTGTCGCCCAGGCAGTGCTTGACGGCGGTGATGTGGATAATGCCGTCGAAAAAATAAAAACACAAAATTTGTCTTTGCAGGCCGAGCTTGCCGAATTGTTGGGTAAGGAAGGCATACATGCCCCGAATTTTGAGCCGAAATTTACCTGCCCCGTCTGCAAGGATACCGGTTACACAAACAGGCGGATGTGTGAATGCTTTAAGGCACTTTTGCGCGAAGAGGCATTCAGCCGAATCAGCTATATGGGTATGATGAAAGATTGCAGCTTTGACAGCCTGCGCCTTGATTATTATTCAACCGCGCCGGATTCCGGCACCGGGGTGGTTCCCCGCAAAAAAATGAAAGAGGTTATATCCTTCTGCCGAAGCTATGCCGAGGATTTTGACCTGCAATCCCCAAGTTTGTTGCTGCGCGGAGCAACCGGAACGGGGAAAACCCATGTTTCGCTCTCGATTGCAAGAAAAGCGATAGACAGAGGCTTCGGGGTAATATACGGCCCTGTTCAAAAGCTTCTCCACCAGCTTGAAAAGGAGCATTTCGGGCGAGAGCAGGGAAACAGCGAGGATATAATGCTTGAATGTGACCTTTTAATTCTTGATGATTTAGGTACCGAATTCTCCAGCACCTTTTACATCTCCTGTCTGTATAATCTGATAAACAGCCGTATGCTGGACGGGCGGCCGACCATAATAAGCACCAACCTCGACCAGAACGAGCTTACCGATATGTATGGGGATCAGATTTCCTCTCGGGTAATCGGTACATTTGTACCCTTAACTTTTATAGGGCGCGATATCAGGCAAATAAGCGCGCGCGACAAAATTCAGCGTACAAATTCTTTTTAATCTGATAAAATAACCACCCTCGGTTTTGACAATAATTATGCTATCATTATTGTAATATTCGGTTACAAATGTTTATGAATTATTGACTTTAATCTTTTTATTATGTACAATTCGTTTCACTTAACAACGAAGGAAGGAATTGGTGATACCAATGTCGGAATACAAGGATAAAGGCAGGCTGTGTATGGGCTGCATGAACCCGCTTCCCGAAGGCCGCCATGAGTGCGGCATATGCGGATACCCCACAAACGGTAACAATGAGCCCCTGTTTCTGCCTGTGGGCACCGTTTTATCCGAGCGTTATCTTGTAGGAAAGCTTCTTGAACAAACAGGGGATGCTGCGGTATATATCGGCTTTGACAATGTGCTGAAATCACCCATTACTATTCGGGAGTTTTTCCCCGATACCCTTGCCGAACGCATGCCCAACGGGTCGCTGCGTATTATCGGCGGCTGCGAAACCCCCTTCCGAGACTATTATGAAAAATTCAGAATCCACGCCCGTGCCCTTGCGCGTATGCGTGAGCTGACCGTTATTGTTGCGGTATATGATATTTTTGAGCAAAATCAGACCGCCTATACGGTATCAGAATACTCAGAGGGTATCACACTTGAAGTCCGTCTGAAACAGTTGGGGGGGCGTATGAAATGGGACGAGGCGCGCCCTCTTTTTATGCCGCTTCTGTCGGCTTTGATTTCTCTTCATACAGCGGGTGTCACCCATCTGGGTATCAGCCCGCAAAATCTGGTAATCGGCAGTGACGGTAAATTGCGCCTTCAGGGCTTTTGCATTACCGATGCCCGCCGTGTCAGCACCGATTTGCGCCCCCGTTTAACGAGCGGCTATTCTGCTCCCGAGCAATACGGCTTTGGTCGGGATGTCGGTGTATGGAGCGATGTATACGGGCTGGCCGCCACGGTTTTCCGCACCCTGACAGGCAATCCCCCTCCCGAAGCTCCGCGAAGAGCAAAGGATTCAAACGACCTTTTCGTTCCGTCGGATATTGCCGCCGAACTGCCCGATTATATTGCAGCGGCATTGTTTAACGGATTGCAGGTAGATCCCGAAAACCGCACCCGCACAATTGACAGCTTCCGTGACCAACTGTCCACCGCCCCGGCAGTATCCCGCCTGCGGCAGGATGAGGTGCCGGAAAATTCCGAAACTGATGAAGAGGATGCCCCGCCGCCCGACAAAAAGAATAGCCGAACAAAATACGCAGTGCTTATAGTTTTGGCTGTGTTTATATTTCTGCTGCTTGCCGCCGGAACGGTAATACTCATACTCCTGCCCGATTTAACCAGCGGAAACAACGATAAGTCCCAAGCATCCGGCTCGACTATTATAACCATCCCGACCACCGCGCCTACAACACAAAGGATTAACCAACCGGAGAAATTTGCCACCCCCGACCTTGTGGGTAAAAATTATTATGATATTCGTGAAGATACACTTATCGGCAAAATGAAGATTGCTGTTGAGTATATGCAGTACAGCAACCGTCCCAAGGGTGAGATATTAAACCAGACACCAAGCGCTGAAACCGGTGCCGTCGAAGGCGCAACAATTAAAGTTGTCATAAGCGCGGGCCCTGAAAAAATAACCGTACCCGATGTTTCGGGCTGGCACTCCGATCAGGCTAAGCTGTATCTTGAAGCGTTGGGCTTCAGGGTTACCATTATGCCGGTTGTCTCTGATACGGTTGATAAAGATATGGTAGAAAGCGTTCAGGAAGCGGGAAACCAGCTTGAAGTAGGGAGCAAGGTTACACTCAGGGTAAGTGAAACCACCCTTACCACTACCGCCGCCCCGACAACCCAACCGACAGAGTATGAGTTTCAATGGCCATTTTAACAGCAACCACCATATTCTTTATGTGCGCCGGGTAATGCCGACCGATTTAGAGGCATATACTTTATAGGTTATTATCAAGCGGGAGGCTGTCATGGAAATCCAAATTGACGGGCGTTGTGTCCGCTATATCGACGAGGGGCAGGGGCCTGAGGTTTTGCTTTTACACGGATGGGGGGCTCCCGCCCAAACATATCGGCTGATAATCGACCACCTGTCATCCCGCTGCCGGGTGGTAGCTCCCGACCTGCCCGGCTTCGGCGGCAGTCAAGAGCCTCCCGAGCCGTGGACGGTTGATAATTATGTAGATTTTACTTTGAAATTTTGTAAAGCTGTGGGGCTGACCTCCCCAATTCTGATTGGTCACTCCTACGGCGGGCGCATCATTATTAAGCTTATGAATCGTCCGAATCTCAGCATAAGCGTTCCTAAAATTATTCTTATGGATGCCGCAGGAATAAGACCGGCGCGGGGTCCGAAATATTATATCAAGGTATATTCTTACAAAGCCTTGCGGCGGTTGCTGCCCCCTTTGGCAGAGAAAATGCGCCGTAAAACGGGTTCGTCGGATTATCGCAACGCCTCCCCCCTTATGCGGAGGACCTTGGTGCTTGCATTGAATGAGGATTTAACACCTCTGCTATCGGGGATATCGGTATCAACACTGCTCATCTGGGGCGAAAACGATACCGCCACCCCCCTTCCGGATGGTCAGACAATGGAAAAGCTTATCCCCGGCTCAGGTTTGGTTGTACTTAAAAATGCCGGACATTTTTCATTTTCCGACCGCTGGGGGCAATGCAGCCGTGTTCTGGATGCATTTATAGATTAACTCGTAACCATACAGACTTACCAAGGGAGAATACCCATGCTTGAAATTATTTCAACCGTCCTTCTTTTTGTCGCTTTTATCGTCGACTGCGGGCTGCTGACCCTTCATTATACACACATGCTTCAGCTCAACTCATATATGAATGATCGGTATGCACGATGGATGAAAGAAAATAGGAATATAATTATCAATCAGATGGGGTGGCTGCTGCTTGCCATGGTGGCGGTTGCCAGTTTTTTGCTGCAACCGACCGACTGGAGGGCCAGAACAGCCTGCTCCTTATTACTGTTCCTGCACTCATATCTCACCCGCCCCGAAAAGGCAAAAAAACCGCTGGTATTCACCAACCGCATCAAACGACTTGTGTTCACCCAATTGATTTTACTTATTATCGTATGCGCCGTCGTTGTACTTACCGGTATGCTTCGGGTCAGCTTGGGGCTTTTATTCTTGTGGGCGGCATTGACCCCGTTTATTACCCTGATTGTAAACACGGTAAACCAACCTTTTGAAAAAATTATTGCCCGTAAATATATCAATGAAGCGCGTGAAATATTATCCTCTATGCCTCGGCTCACGGTTATCGGCATTACAGGCAGCTACGGAAAGACCAGCACCAAAAATTTTCTGCATTCCCTGCTGTCGGTAAAATATAATGTTCTTATGACACCCGAAAGCTATAACACAACAATGGGTGTTGTCAGAACAATACGGGAGCAGCTTCGCCCGGTGCATGAAATATTCATTGCGGAAATGGGGGCAAAAAGGCCGGGGGATATCAAAGAAATATGCGAGCTTGTAAATCCTAAACACGGAATTATAACCTCGATCGGTGAGCAGCATCTTGAAACCTTTAAATTCTTGGATAATATCATCAACACGAAATTTGAGCTTGCAGATTCAATTAAAAACGACGGCATCCTTTTTCTGAATTGGGATAATGAATACATTCGCAAACATAATGTCGGCGTTCCCTCGCTGACTTACGGTTTTGGGAATAATGCCGATTACACCGCCCATGATATTACCGTGGGCAAGGACGGAAGCACCTTCACACTCACCGTCCCCGGCGGTGAATCCCGTCGCTACACCACAAAATTATTGGGCGGGCATAATATTCAGAATATTCTCGGCTGTATCGCGATTGCGCATAAGATGGGAATTTCGTTAGCCGAGCTTAGCATCCCGATAAAGCGGCTGAAGCCGGTGAAGCACAGACTGCAGCTGCTGCCCAACGGTTATATTGACGATGCATACAACTCCAACCCCGCGGGATTTCGTGCGGCACTCGATGTGCTGAGCGGGTTTGAGGGGCAGCGTGTTCTTGTAACCCCCGGAATGGTCGAACTGGGGGACAGACAGGATGCTCTTAATAAGGAGCTGGGCAGTTATGCGGCATCACGCTGTGATTATGCCGTTCTGGTGGGTGAAAAGCAAGCCCCTCCCCTGAGCGACGGGCTATTGTCGGCAGGGTTTAACAAGGAACGGATATATGTCGCCAAGACATTAAATGATGCACTGGACATTATAAAGAAACTGCCCGACGAGGGACAGCGGACTGTCTTGCTTGAAAACGATCTGCCCGATAATTTCTGATAGGAGGATGAATTACTGTGAAAATAACGGTTGCCGTTTTTTTCGGCGGGCAAAGTGTGGAACATGAGGTATCAATTATTTCGGGGATACAGGCTTGCTGCGCCTTAAATACAGATAAATATAATGTATTGCCTATCTATATATCCAAGGACGGTATTTTCTATACCGGAGATCACATGGGGGATATCGAAAGCTACAAGAATATGAAAACATGTCTTGAAAAAGCTGTCAGGGTGGTGCTCGTGCCGCAGGACGGCCGTGTTGCCCTGATTCGATACCCCATAAAAAAGCTGGGGAACAACCTTGTAGGTGAATTTGATGTAGCCCTGCCGGTGGTACATGGTACAAATGTCGAAGACGGCACCCTGATGGGTTTGCTCGAAACACTGGGTGTTCCGTATACCGGCTGCGATGTGCTGTCATCCGCCCTGGGTATGGATAAATATGCCACCAAGGCGGTTTTAAAGCAGGCGGGGCTGCCGGTTCTGGATTGCGTTACCGTTACGGGCAGGCAGTATACACAGGATGAAGATGCGATTTTGAACAGCATCGAGGAGAGGTTTAATTATCCTTTGATTATAAAGCCGATCAATCTGGGTTCATCGGTGGGTATCTCCTTGGCTGCCGACCGTCTATCCTTAAAAGCAGCAATAGATTTGGCGCTGAGTTTTGCGTCCCGCGCTCTTATAGAACCCGCGGTACAAAACCTTCGCGAGATAAACTGTTCGGTATTGGGGGATGCAGACGATGTCCGCACCTCGGTATGCGAGGAGCCTGTAACATCCAATGAAATTCTCGATTACAAGGATAAATATCTTAGCAACGCGGGAGATGCAGGGGGAGAAAAAAGCGGTATGAGCAGCCTGAAACGACGGTTGCCCGCCGATATATCCTCCGTATTGGAAGAGAAGGTGCGCAGTCTTGCCGCCCAAGCCTTTTTGGCTCTGGGTTGCTCGGGGGTGGTTCGTATCGACTTTCTTAACAATAAAGAAAGCGACGAGATTTATATCAACGAAATCAACACCATCCCGGGGTCATTATCCTTCTATTTGTGGGATGCCTCCGGAATTAATTTCGCCTCCCTCCTCGACAATCTTATAAGACTTGCATTCAAACGGCATCGTGAACGACAGAGCCTGACCTTCACATATGAAACCAACATCCTATCGGGCATCTCCCTGGGCGGAGCAAAAGGGCTTAAAGGTAAAGCATAATGATCTATCGTGTATCCAGCCAAAAAAAGCAGTGACGCGCCTACGTCCTGCCATAATATTGCGTTTTTGTATTCAATTCATCCTCTCTCCGGTTTAGAGGATTTTCATCTATATACTCGCAAACCTCTCGATAGCTCTGTTCGTTGCGGATTATTCTATTATAAAACGATTTTTGCCATATTTTTATGTCGTGTTCTAATTCATGTATTCATTTTGAAACCCCCGATTTATATTAACCAATAATGTTGGATAATGTAGGGAACGGTCTTGACCGTTCCCTACGTTTTTGTTACCTTATTATCGGATAAATCTGAAATTTGGTTTATAAGCTGATTGCGGAAACAACCGGGAGCCATACCCGTCCGCGCCCGAAAAACCCTTGATAAATATGAAGCCTGCCTAAAACCGAACTTAATCGCAATTTCGTCAATGGTAAGGGAGGTAAACAATAACGCCTCCCGCACAAGGTTAAGCCTGTATTCCAAAATATATTGATTTATTGTTGTTCCGGTAAGGGCGCGAAACTCCTTAAGCAGGGTGGTGTGATTGGTATGAAAACGCTCACACAGCTTGGCAACGGTGATTACCTTCTCGTAATTCCCATGAATATAGTCAAGAGTATTGTGTGCCAGAGTCGTTTTTGACTCACTATTATCGTGAAATGAATACTCATTCCTTGCAAGCCGATACAGCTCTATTAAAATTACCCTCACCCGACTGCACCAGTGGCTGTCAGGCTGGTCGGTCATCTGTGATATTGCCGAAGAAAAAAGATCCTTTGCCTTAGGCCGCACCATCGGGTCAAGGGTAAGAATACCGGAATATGAATAGCTTAAATCATAAAAAAGATGATAATACGGGTAAATATATCCCGTATTTTTATTATCTTTGCAGGTGTGATTGGGGCGCTGATAATTAATTAAATCGGGCTTAAAGGATATAGACTGCGCTATCAGGTTATTGCTGTACAGCTTTTCGATTACAACGCCGGGATTTCGAAATATAAGTACTCCGGATTGAATAAAGCACCTGTCATTGTTAATACGAAGAGCTGCGCATCCGCTTTCAACATGAATGATTTGCAAACCGTTCTGATCCGGCGGTTGACAAAAATCCTCCTTGATATTAAATGAAATCGGTACCGAATAATCCGGGTCAAATCTGCATTGTAGCATCATAGCATCACGCCCTTTTATAATTGTAATATGGATTTTACTATAATAATTACATATTTCGACTACAATTCCCCTTTTCTTACCTATCACTGACATTATATCTCTTTTATACCGTGTAATCAAGTACAAAATAGCCAATAATAACCTGATGAATTGCAAAAACAGCAGTTATAAATATGTCTTGTGTACCGCCGAAAATTAATATAAAAGTTGATTTAGAGATTAATGTAAATTAATTTTAAATTTAACACAACATCTTAGTGCCTGATTTTACTAAGTTTTATAGTAAAAATATTATGCTGTCATCGGCTCCCTCTGACGAGGGAGCTGTCGCCCGCAGGCGACTGAGGGAGAGACCCCGCACAAATTGATTGAAAACATCAATCACCCAATCACCAAAAAATTCGAGGCAAGCATACCTATCACAATCTTACCGTTTCGTCCCAGATTGTGCTATTCTCTCCCTCCACCGCTTCGCGGTCCCCCTCCCTCGTCAGAGGGAGGCTTAAGACCGCCTTAACTGAAACTTCTCACGGGGCTTGGCATATTATCCGGCAATCGAGTGCATGATTTGGTCGTTCGAGGGAAATATAGTTTTTGAGTCTATTTTTATAAATCCTCAACCACCACACTCGGAAAGGAGGATGGTCTGTCACGCAACATAATGATCAATATCAAATGTGACAGTACCATTATGCAGTATTATGTCGGATAACACTCCTGTCCCTCCCAAAGAAATTGAAGACAGCGAAAACACCGTGCTTTTTCGCTCGCTTGCTCAGGAATTTATCGCCGAGCACCATCCTCCTGCCAACCTGCGCCCCCTGCAAAAGCGGATACGGTTCGCGTTGAAAACATTGCATAAAGCCAGCCATCAAGCCGTTTCGAGTAAAAATATTACCGACGACGGTGAAAAGGGCTTTCGTGAATGGCTGGACGATAATTATCATCTTCTTATGCGTGAGGGAACCAGCGTTTTAACCGGTCTGCGATATGCAAACAAGCAGCCGAGCAACGGAAAAATGCCGGTAACCTGTTCACTTCTGATAAAGATGGTGCATATAATAGGCGTTCCGGATGAGGTTATATTCGAAGAAATGATACAGACCGTTCAGCGGGTCCGCCCTCTGACGGTTTTTGAACTGGAACAGTTGCCGCTTTGTTTGAGGGCGGCTTTTATAATCACGGCGGCCGAGGCCTGTAAACAAAAAGGGGGAGAGGCGGAACGGCTGATTTCAATATCGGTCAGCGGACTGCGTCAGGTTGTGGGGCTGGATTTTACCGGCATGACGGAAAGACACAGTATTGTTGAACGCATTCTTCGGGATGATCCGGCAGGGCTTTATTCCAAAATGGACGATAAAACACGGGCGGATTATCGAAAACGAACCGCTTTCGCGGCAATAAAAAACGGTAAAAGCGAATCGGCGACAGCCGCAGAATTTATCGAGCTGGCAGAAAAGGGGGATACCCTGCGGGACAAGCATGTAGGTACCCCTCTGATTGCATATTGCAACCGTCATAAACGGCGCAACCGTGGTCGCGTATTGCTAATCTGCAACATTCTCGTTCCTGCTGTTGCGGCTGTTGCACTTGCGGCAGCTGTAAACATTCCGATATTAGCTCTACTATTATATATCCCGCTTGCCGAGCTGTGCCGCCCTGTATTGCAGCAATTACTCCTATTGGGAATAACCCCTAGACGGCTTCCCCGTATGGAGTTAAACGGAATAATCCCCGAAGAGGGGCGAACCGTTATCACGGTTTCATCCCTGTTACCGGGTGCACAAAATGCCGCAAAAACCGCAAAGCATCTCTATAATCTTTATAACACAAACGGACAGGGAGCGGTGCAAATATGTCTTTTAGCCGACCTGTCGCAGGCCTCTTATCCCACAATTCCGCGGGATGCCGCCGATATAGCTGCTATGCGCAGAGAGATCCGTCGACTTAACAAACGAACCGGTAATCATTTTATCCTTGCCGTACGCCCGCGTGAATACAGCCCCACCATGAAAGCATATACCGGGCGAGAGCGCAAGCGGGGCGCTATTTCCGAGCTTATTCGCATAATAAAAGGCGGCGCACATCAATTTATCGCTTTTGAGGGCGATCTTGAGCAGCTCAGGCGTGCAAAATACCTGCTCGCCTTGGATGCCGACACAGGTATGCTGCTTGATACGGCAGCCGAGCTTGTGGGAACGGCTCTTCATCCGTTGGTCAAGCCGAGGATTGCTTCTGACGGTCGGCGGGTTGCCGACGGATATGGCATACTCATCCCACGGCTTGTTGCCGAGCTGCATTCCGCCAACCGCACCGCATTTTCCCGTGCCATGGCGGGCGTCGGGGGAATAACCCCATACGACGCCATTACAGGCGACCTATATATGGATTGCTTTTCGTCCGCGGTTTTTACAGGTAAAGGGCTAATCGATGTCGAGGCCTTTTCTATTTTGGAAAACTCATCTCTGCCCCAAGAACAGGTGTTGAGTCACGATATTCTGGAAGGCTGTCTGCTGGGTACCGGTCTTGTATCGGATGTTGAAATGACAGACAGCTCACCCTCTGCTATGGGAGGTTGGCTGGACAGGCTGCATCGCTGGATTCGCGGAGATTGGCAGAATATGCCCTTTATATTTAATCGAAAGCTGCCGCTCGGGAGGCTGGACCGCTGGAAGCTGATCGACAACCTTCGCCGCTCAATAACTCCGACGGTGGCATTATTATGCCTGCTTATCTCTCCGCTCTTACCCTGGCGTGCAGGTCAACTGCTTGCAGTGACCGGAATTGTTTCACCCATAGCCGGAAATCTGTTGACCGCGATATTATCCCTTATTCATGGCGGCTGGATTACACTCGGCGGCCGTTATTACTCCCGTGTCATGCCTCGCGCACTCGGCGCAATAACACAGGCTTGGTACACCATTATCATGCTGCCCTCTACGGCGCTCACCTCTCTGGATGCCGTGCTGCGGGCGGTAGGACGGCTGATATCCAGACGGAAAATGCTTGAATGGACAACGGCGGCACAGGCGGATAAGGGCAGCGGGGGTTGGATTGCATCCGTCAGGCGTTTTTGGCCGACCTTGATAATTTCCGCATATTTGATATATTTCGGAGCCGGCTTTACCAGACTGGGCGGCATCATATTTGTTATGCTGCTGCCTTTTGCCATCTATTCGGGCAGGTCGGGCGGTTCCGATAAATCGACAGCCTCCTTGAGCACGGGGCAGCGCGAACAAATCGAAGCCTATGCATCCGCCATGTGGAGATATTATGAAGAGCAATGCACATTCGAGGAGCATTATCTTCCTCCCGATAATTTACAGGAATCGCCTGTCTGGAGGGTCGCTCATCGGACATCTCCGACAAATATCGGCTTGTATCTTCTGTGCATTGTTGCCGCGCATGATTTCGGGCTGATTGATATAGATGTGATGATGTCAAAAATAGAGAAAACATTAAATACCATAGAAAAGCTGGAAAAGTGGAAGGGGAATCTTTTGAACTGGTACGACACCAGGACCCTGCGACCGCTTAATCCAAGATATGTTTCGGCGGTTGACAGCGGAAACTTTGCCTGCTGTCTTGTCGCGCTGCGCCAATCATTGTACGAACTCGGAGGAAGCCGCGCCGAGGCTGCCGCCGAAAAAGCGCGAAATCTTCAGAATGAGATAGATTTAACCCCTATGTATAATAAAAACCGCGCCCTTTTTCATATCGGTATCGACCTCGATTCGGGAAGTCTCAGCACCTCTTTCTATGACCTATTGATGAGCGAAAGCCGTATGACCGGTTATTTTGCCATTGCAAGTCGAATAATACCCAAAAAGCATTGGGGAGCCCTCGGCCGCACACTTACGAGATCAGGGAATGCAATAGGTCCGGTCTCATGGACGGGTACCATGTTTGAATTCTTCATGCCCCGTCTGCTGTTGCCGGCAGAAGAGGGTACCATGGATTATGAGGCGTTACGCTTTTGCTTGCACTGTCAGCGCCGCCGCCCTCCGCGCGGGATACCGTGGGGGATAAGCGAAAGCGGATTCTATGCATTTGACAGCAATTTGAATTATCAGTATAAAGCCCACGGTGTTCCCCGTCTGGCATTAAAACGGGGATTGGGTGCCGATCTGGTAATCTCCCCTTATTCGAGCTTCCTTGCCCTTACAACCGACCCTTCCGCCGTACTGAGAAACCTGTCAAGGCTTGAAAAACTCGGAATGACGGGAAACTGCGGATTTTACGAGGCCGCCGATTTTACAAAGGGGAGGATGGCAAGAGGCGGGTATTCTGTGGTCAGAAGCTATATGGCTCACCATATCGGCATGAGCATGGTAGCCTGCGCCAACGCCGTTAAGGATGATATATTTGTTAAGCGCTTTCTCAGGGATGAGGATATGACCCGGGCTATAGAATTATCCTATGAAAAAGCCCCGACCGCCGGAGCGGTATATGAGCCGGCGCGGGAAAACAGTGTTCCCGAGGTTCCCGGGCGTGTCCGGCCTTTTGTTGAGGAAATCCGCCATATCAACCCGCGAACCCCGCGTATGCACCTTTTGTCCGGAGCGGAATGGCAGCTTGCAATAACCGATACAGGTGCCGGTATATCCTCCTCCCGTCGGATTGATATACATCGGTTCAGTGATGATCTGCTGATGGATCCTCAGGGTATTTACGCAATAATCGGCGGAGAAAAGGGCGCGTTTTCAATCACCGCCGCTCCGAACTATGATAAACACACACCGACCGAGAGTAAAAAAGGTGAATTAAATAAGCGCAGCCCGACATTTGAAGGAATAAAACGCCGCGCGGAATTTGAAACGGGTGCCGCGATATTTACCGCCGAAAAGGACTCTCTTGAAGCGGGAATGAGGGCCATGGTGCATCCCAGATTACCCTGCGAGCAGCGGCAGGTTGTGGTAAAAAACAATGCAAGTCATCGAACAACCGTATCGGTTATGTTTTATTTCGAGCCCAGTCTGGCAAGACGGGATGATGCGCTTGCACATCCCGCGTTTTCGCGAATATTTCTTTCTGCCAAAAAGGATGAATCGGTACAGGCATTGTTTATCACCCGCCGGCAGCGTGAGGGGGAACCTCCAGCCTGCCTTGCCGTGGGATTTCTCGACGACAGGGAATTTGAATATGAATCATCACGCGAATTTTTGCTTGACAGTCCGCTTGGTATAAGCTCGGTTCCCTCTGCAATAGACAAGCCGTTTTCATCCTCGGGGGAAGGAATTCCCGACAGTGCGGTTGCAATGAGGATTAAACTTGAACTCCCGCCCCACACACAAAGGGCGGTTACCCTGGCTTTGGTGGCAGCGCCGACGGTAAGCGAAGCGGCCAACAGGCTGATTGAAATACGGCGGGAGGGAATACTCTCGTCGAACAGAGCAGCCCCTTCGCCTTTTGGTGGGGTTGAAGCCCAGCTCGCCGCCGAAATATTGCCCGACCTGTTTTTCCCGCCGCGAATGCTGCGGGAATGGGCGGCAGCGGCAAGGGAAAATTCCAGGGGTCAGGATGCCCTTTGGCCGCTTGGAATTTCGGGGGATTTCCCGATAATACTCGTTGAGATTCACAATGCCGCCGATGCTTCAAGGGCGGAGCCGTATATGCGCCTGCATCGTTCGCTGATGCTTGGAGGGGTTATCACCGAGGTGGTTATTGCCTATCACGAAGGCGGTGAATATGACTCTCCGGTGCTGGCTGAGCTGCGCGAGGCGGCGCGAAACGCGGGTAGCAGCGAAATGCTGGGAAAACGCGGAGGCATCCATCCGATAAATCTTGTCAACCATGGCGAAAGCGCACTGTTACTGTTGACCGCGGTATGTGCGCACAACGGCGCGCGGGATTTAAGAAGAGCGGGTATTCCGCCTGCGGATTATCATGCCGCAAATATACTCCCGGTAAAACCAATTGATAATATTACCGAAAATGATGATGAATCGGTCACGGCGATTGGGGGGGGAGTATTTAAGGGAGATAAGTTTATTATTACAGGCGAGCCGGATCTGCCGTGGTGTCATGTTCTTGCAAATCCGGATTTCGGCACACTGGTTTCGGACAAGGCGTTGGGCTTCACTTGGGCTGTTAATTCCCACGAAAATAAACTGACCCCTTGGACCAACGATACCGCTTCGGACAATAGGGGAGAGATGCTGCTGCTTCGCATAGGCGGCGCCATATACGACACGGTTCTGGGAGCGCAAACCGAATACGGCGACGGTTACGCTAAGTATTCGGGTAGATGCGGAAACATTAATACCACGGTCACGGTGAGTGTACCCGCTCAAGGTATGTGGAAATTGGTTGAATTGTCTATGGAAAATACGGGAGAGGAGGAGATTGATATACAGTCCGCTTATTATACCGAACCAATACTGGGAGTAAATCGACGAAACGCCCGTCATACCGTTGCACATTGGGAAAACGGTGCCCTGATTTTGCGCAATCCGTTTGGAGCTGTTAACGGCAGCGCGCTCCTCACGGCGGTGGGCGGGGCGGACGGCTGCGATTGTGACCGCGGAAGCTTTTTAACCGGCTCTTGGAGCGGGGGCACATTATCTCCGCTGCCCGACCCGTGCGCCGCCGTAATTGTACGGCGCAAGCTCCCGCCGAGACGCAAGGAAAACATTTCCTTTGTCCTCGGATTTACCGATAAAATCGGTCCGGAGGCAAATGACGCTGCATTACGGCTGCCCGAGCTTGTCAAATCGGTTCCGCGAATGTCTTTAAGTTTGCCGAAAATCAAAACTCCCGACCCGCTTCTTAACGCCATGATATCGCGATGGCTGCCGTGGCAGTCCCTAATCTGCCGCATATATGCGCGTACCGGTTTTTATCAAAACGGAGGGGCATGGGGGTTTCGCGACCAGCTTCAGGATTCGCTCTCCATCCTTTGGTTTAATTCAGCCGTGACAAGAAGTCAGCTTTTGCGCTGTGCGGCTGTGCAGTTTGAGGAGGGCGATGTGATGCATTGGTGGTATCAGATGCCCGGAATGTTTCAGGGGGTTAGAACACATTGCTCAGACGACTTGGTTTGGTTGCCCTTCGCCACCGCCGAGTATGTCGAATTCACCGCAGACAGCTGCGTTTTGGACGAGCAGATAAGCTGGATTATGGGAGAACCGTTGAGGGAGGATGAAAAGGACCGCTACTCCAAGCCGGAATCGACCAAATATACGAGCACACTGTATGAGCATTGCATTCGAGCACTCGCAAGGGCTTCCACCCGCGGGGAGCACGGTCTTCCGTTGATTGGAACGGGGGACTGGAATGACGGCTTCAGCCTTGTGGGTGCACAGGGGCGGGGGGAAAGTGTTTGGCTTGCAATGTTTCTTGCAATAACACTTGACAGATTTGCGCCGATATGTGAGCAAAGAAATGAGCATGAACGAGCGGTGGAATATCGAAAATCCGCCGAGGAATACCGCCGTGCCGCAGATGCATGCTTTGAAACGGATCGTTATATCCGTGCGTTTTTCGATGACGGAACCCCCCTTGGCTCTCCCGGGGGAGGCGACGGCGAAATAGACAGCCTGCCTCAAAGCTTCTCGGTGCTCTGCGGCCTGCCAGCTGAGCGCACCTCGGTCGCGCTTGATACCGCGCTTAAACATTTGGTAGACCGAAAAAACGGGATAATAAAGGTGCTGGCGCCTCCGTTTACCGGCCCCCATGCCCAAGGGCGATTTGATGACCGCCAACATCCGGTAGGTTATATTTCCGCATACCCGCCCGGACTGAGAGAAAACGGAGGACAATATACCCATGCGGCAACATGGTTGGCAATTGCGCTGCTTGAAGCGGGACGGACCGATGAGGGAGTGGAGTTATTAAGGATTATAAGCACCGCCCATAAATATGCAGACGGCTTGGGCAAGCAATATAAGGGGGAGCCGTATGCTCTTGCGGGGGATGTTTATTCTCATCCCGAATGTCCCGGGCGGGCCGGATGGACCCAATATACCGGCTCGGCGGGATGGTATTATACCGCCGTGCTTCGCCATGTGTTGGGGCTTAATCCGCATGGTGATTATCTGGAAATAACCCCCCGTCTGCCAAGCAATTGGGATGATTGCGAAATCAAAATCAACCTCAATTCCACCCCTTTAAATATCCAAATAAAACGCGGCTCGCCCGCCCTGACGGTAGACGGTAAACCTGCATCAAATGTACCGCTGGACAGGGTACCCCATGATGTGACCGTGTTGCTTTCATAGCGGTAATTCATCGCTGCCATACCGGAACGCCGAATTGCCCGCAAGGTACTGAACAGTACCTTGCGGGCAAAAAGAAAGCCATCAGGGATTTCTCCTCGAGGCTCAGTTGGATTCTGGTTTACTGATTATATAATATCACAAAGCATTACCTGACAAACAGGGACATTTACTGCTGATACTAAGTCCAACTATAACATTCAACACAGATGAATCATGACTTCCTTCATAGCGTTCTTTTTATTATACAGGGTTAGCGCTACCTCTTTACTTCCTTTCCGTATTTTTATATAATAACAAAGATGAACTCTATATTTTATCTTATTTGGAGGATGTTTTGATGGCTATTCGCTGTAAGCTATCCACTCTCATGGGCGAAAAGCGTTACAATATTCAAGCCGTACATGAAAAGACCGGGATTGCGAGAAGCGCAATATCCAAACTTTATCACGACAAGACCAATCGAATAGATTACGATACCCTAAATAAGCTTTGTGAATTGTTTGATTGTACAGTTGGTGACTTAATCGAGTATTACACGGACGAAGATAAGGAAAACGATAAAATTAATTAATAATGGTGATGATAATCTGTGGGACGCTGTGTCCTGCCCAAAGAAAGGAGTATCATTGCGTGAAGCTTACAAAACCTAAAGCTTATCGCATATATTCAATTGTGGGTTTTGCTTTTCCCTTTGCGTATCAGCTTTCCTTTCTTTTCGAGGGGCAGGTTTTATATGGCCTGCTGGAGTATTTTAATGCAGATGCTCCCCTTTACATAACCGGAGCGATTGCGGCGCATTTCGCAGGGCTTTTTACCGGTGGTTTCATTTCAAAGAATATAGCCTCTGCCCGAAAGGCTATGATTTTCGCCATGGGGCTATGTGTGCTTTTTTCCATCCCGTTCTATTTTCCGCCTTCTGTGTTATGGGCGACCGGACTGATTGCGGCAGGTTATGCCTCCGGCTGTGCGGTAGCGGCATGGGGATTTTTTCTGAAAGCCTTCACACCTAAAAATGAACGGTTACAGTCTTGTGCCGATGTTCTGATTTTTTCTAATGTTCTGATGATTGCAATTAATGTGATGTCTGAAATGTGGTCGCCTTTTGCGGCTCTTAGCTTTTCGCTGGCCTGTATTCCATTAGGTTGTTTTTTTATCCGATTGCTTCCTGTAGATTTCGAACCGATAACTGAGGCTTCCTTTCGAAATGAAATACCCCTTAGCAGTGATCATCCTTTGTTGATATTAGCTTTATTTGTTTTTATCATTACCATCGATTCCGGCCTAATGTATCAGGTTATTAATCCGGCGTTTGATCACCTAACAAGATTAGTCAGCTGGTATTGGGCGGTGCCGTATATTCTGGCGCTCGCTATTCTTCGCTTCATGCCTCTGAGCAGAAAACGCTCCCCTGTTTTGTATGTCGGCATGGGGATGATTATGGCAGCATTTATATCCTTTATGCTTCTGGGCCGATGTGAAACAGACTATCTAATTGTAGATACATTGATGTTGGGAGCTTGCGGTATCTTTGATTTATTCTGGTGGAGTATATTAGGCGAAATGCTGGATCACACAAACAATCCTGCAAAAACTTTCGGGATCGGGCTGTCGGCGAATGTACTGGGCGTACTTTGCGGCGGCGTGTTGGGGATGTTCATTACTTCGTCAAAACTACCCAGTGCTGAGGTTGCGGTAATAGCTTTAATTGTGGTTTGTATCACCCTTGTTCTTCTGCCGCCGTTAAACAGGCAGCTGGTTTTATTGCTGAAAAGCCACACCTATCTTACTGTGTATTCGGGCATGTCTCAAACAGAGCAAGCCACTGTTATGAGTCATATAAAAACACTTGATCCACTCACCGTTCGTGAACAGGAAGTATTGCAGCTCATTCTTTCCGGAAAATCAAACCGTGAAATTGCATCAACTCTGTTTATCAGTGAGAACACTGTTAAGACACATATTAGAAATATTTTTTCAAAATACGATGTCTCAAGCCGCGTGGAACTTGTCAGCACTCTACTTAAGAACCAGTCAGCAAAATGATATAATATTGTGTTTTAAGGGGCTGACACATAATGAAAAATTTGCGTCATCCCTAAAACTATGCGCTTATTCGGTAAAATTGTATATGATTTCGTAGGAACGCACCTATGTGTGCGCCCGAATAACTCGTAAACGATTGTTTAAATTGAAAAACAAGTATTCTAATATAACCTTTGATTAGTATTACAATATGCACCTATAATCGTATAATTATATTTGGCGGCGTAGGGGAGGATTCTATATCCTCCCGAATGTTTGCACCTGCATTTAACCGAACAATGAAACAATTTCCGCGCATTATGTGCTCGCAATATGTTGTTGTGCCAAACCATTATTACGCAATCGTTATTGTTTAACGAGAGGATTTGGAACGGGCGGATATAGAATCCGCCCCTACTAATACTACCGAATAAAGCCAGAGAAACGATACTGTTTCCCTGGCTCTTTTGTTTTTGAGGTTGATTTATGCGTCCGCCCCTTTTCTGCAAACTCACCCTTTTGGGTGATGTTTTATCCGCCGATTTTCATTAGAATTAGGGTGTAAGAATTAGTAATACTAATTTAAAATAAATATATAGAAATATCATAATAAGAAGATATACAACGGACGTGGATATTATCTATGTTTATAAATTAAATTAGTATAAGGAGGAGGTATGGTGCAGATAAAAGCAATTCGCAGGCGGCGTAATTTTTATGCCCTGTTTTTTACACTCAGTACTCTTCTGACAGGATGGTTTGGGATTACTGCAAAAACAGAAGTTGCCTTTGCTTTTGGAACAGTCATTGTTATCTTCCTCATTTTGCTTATATTAAAAAACCGTTTACTTTATGATGCCACATTAATCTGGGATAATCGAATTCTTGCTGTTTCATCGGCTCTTATTTCTAAAACAGGCGGTACGGGACAAAACCACACAGAGGAAACCGTGGTGTCCACCTTCGGCATTCTGATTGGTACAAAAATCTACCGATGGGGTCTAAACGGTGTTCATGGTGTGCGTTTGGTGGGCATTGAAATTGACAGGCAGCGGATGATTCTGACTTTTGGAGATGCGAACCAATCAACGCGGATCGAGCTGCTGCACGGCATGACCGACCAAAAGGAGATACTGGGTGTCAAACGAAAATTCTGGTATGAAACCGGCGTAACGGCAGACATCACGGGATGGTAACGCACCAAAAGCGAGTAAGTTTGAAAAATAAATTTTTCAAACGGGGAGTTTTGTCCTTTTGCGCCAAAAGCGAGGCGCAAATTCGGCATAGCCGAACCGGCCAAAACATCCCAGTCGGTGCGAAAGGAAGGTCATAATAATGAAAATAGGAGCGAGTATAATGGGTAAATTCTGCACAAGCTGCGGCGCGTCTCTGAATGAGGACACAAAGTTCTGTGCAAAGTGCGGAGCCAATGCTTCCCCCGCATCGGAGGAAGTGAAGAATCAGCCGGATCAGGTTGCGCCGAACAGCGAGACCGTCTTGACAAAGGTCGGCAAACAAATAAAAAGCGAAGCAAAAACCAAGACAGCCGCCTATGCTAAAAGTATGTTCTCCGCGGCGTCCCCCGCCTATGGGTTGGCGGGCGAGCTTGCCTTGCCGTCGGAGCTGGTTCCCGCCACCGGCGATTTTGCCGGAGAAGGACTGTTGTCATTACTAAAAAGCGGTTTCAGAGGTTTGGCAGGCGGCTTTAAGAAAACCTTGGGTGATAAAAAACGCCTTTTTGTTGTTATTGCCCTTGCTGCTATTTGGTTGATACTAAATATCTTGGCAGCTTTGGATATTTCCCCATTGCCGCTCAAGATACTTTCCTTTCTGACCGCAGCGCGGGGCAGTCTCATCGGCGGCAGCATAGGTAAAGGGCTGGTAGCGGCTCTGCTGGCACAGGTGGTTGCCGACAAAGGAATGCTGAGAGGCATAAAAAGTGGCATAAGCAAACTGGTGTCCAGCACAAAGAGCGGCAAGGAAGCTTTTGCTCCGCTGCTCATGGGTGCCGGGGCTGCGCTGATGGTCTGCAATTTGATGGTTTCATCGAATCTGCAAAATACCATGGTGTGTGTTGCGGGCTTTGCACTTTCAGCTAAGGCTCTGACCCAAAACGGCTTTTTGCGGCGGATAATCTCGGCGCTGCTGCCAAAGGCGAACGGTTTAGTTGTGACAGCGATGATGAGCGGCTGGACGCTGGGATTTGCAGCCTTTACGGCGGTGAGTCTACTGCCCGGTGGATGGAACGGTTATGTGCTTGGTCTCCTGCTGCTTATAGCAGGCGGCATATTGCTAGCCGTGAGCAAAAACAAAAAGGAGGCGACCTCAGAATGAAAACAAGAAGAAAAAAACAGTTTGCAGTTTGCCTGGTATTTCTCATTTGCAGCATGATGCTGATGTCATTGACCGCATATGCAGAAAGTTCGAAAGCACCCAAGGGGTATGTTGATCCCGTCAGCACGCTGAATATGAAAAGTGGGGATGATTGGGATTCTTTTTATGAGTTTTGGGAACGCTCGGACGAGATTTATCTTGTGCCCTATGAAGTATATATACAACTTTTTAACTCTTTTCTTAATAGTGCGGAAAATAGAAGGTATTATCCGGTAAGCGGCGCGCCGCTTATCCTCAAAAGAGGAGAGGTCATTCCGGAATACAAGCTTGATATCAGTTATGGTCCCATTCAATTTACTGTGGGAGACCATACCAGAACTGCGTCAGTATCCGGTGAGTATATAATGAAGAATATCCAGTTTGGTACTACGAAATCCAAAGCAATTATACATAACGTAGGCGGCTCTTATACTATGACCCACGACTATGCCGGCTCCCCCAGCACGGTTAGCAATGACTTGGTCGAGTCCATAGATTATGGAAGTAAATATCGTTTGCCGGAGGCCTCTTATGCTGCCGGACATAGAATTGAAGCCGATGATCCCTCGACATTATTAATAATTGCTTCCGGCAGCAGATTGACCAGTGATGGCAAGCCAGCTTCGTGCATCACAGTGCATTTTCGGGTCGTCGGGGTCAAGCTGAGTGCTAAGGCGGCAGCAGCAGACAATAAAGAAACGGACACAGTGGATACCCGCGCCGATAAGGATAAAGGAGAAACTTCCACTTCTATCCCTGAAGCCGTTGCTATTGTCATCATAGGCGGTGCAACTGCAATAGTCGGAGCAGGAACCGGCAGCGGATCTGATGATAGTTCCAAAAAGAAAAAAAGCAGATACAAAATGTGCTTACGCAAAGATTTCGGTGACGCCATCCGTTATGATACTCAACCGGTAACCGTCTATGCCAGGATTGTGGAAATCACGCCTGAAGGGGAAGAAATAGACCGGCCCGATTTAAGTGCCCGAATTGAGATGTTTTCCGGCGGAGGGCTCAAGGTGCAAAGCACCGCCACGGCGGAAAATTACATGGGTGCTCTGGTTCTTGCTGAGTCTGTTCCCGGCGGGCAAAATCCTAACAGCGGCGTTTTAAGCATACGCTTCAGCGGTGAAGGCGGTTCCTTCCAAAACAACGTAACATTCCGCTTAATCGGGAAACCCTATATTTCCTTCCCTGAGCGAGGAGATTACTTGACAATGACTTTACCTATGCTCTTAGGAGATGGAGAGGTTTATGAAACTCCGGTTATACTGAATGATTTTATGGAAAAGCCAACCTCAGTACGCCTGGATGTGGCGGAGGGTGTCCCTCTAAGTTGTAAACTGGAAGAAACAGAAAACGCAAATGAAACAAGATACCTACTTAAAGTAAAGAACCTCAGCGCCAAGCCTGAAACACCTCAAGCTGTCAAGCAAATGTTTGGGATTGGTATTCTGGCTGAAAACGATAAGGAAAAGACGGAGGAAAGCGTAAACGCAGAACTTTATCCGGAAGGGCTTTCCATTCGGGAGGTAAAGTTTGATGACAAGGGTTATGTCTTAATCGGCGCCTTTGATCAGGAGACTACGGACGAATGGGGCGACGTAGTGCCGACAAATTTTGTTCTGGACTTTGCCGTGCCTGAGCAGAGGGATGATGGGAAACGCATTGTCCGTGTTCTCGCTCCTAAAGATTTCAGTCCTGATTTTGGAGGCTTAAAAGGAACGGACGAACGCACTGCCCACCTGGCAGAGAGATTTAAATATACTATAGAGGATACCCAGAGTAACTTGAAAGCATATAAATTTGCTCCTAAAGAAGCTCTGGTAGAGGAGAAAGGTAAACCTTATTACCTGACCTTGCCAATTTCCTGTGCTTATGGTCAGAAAGAATACACCTTGGATCTGCCGATTTGTCTCGTAGGCGGAGGACCCGGACCGCTGGCCGGCTGGGATGAAGCCTTTGCCAACATGAAAAAAATCGTCAGCAAAGTAGGCGGCATCAGCCCGGAAGTAGCCAAAATATTAAGAGAAAACGGCAAAAAGATGTCAACAGCCGAGCTGCGCCTTGTGACATTCAAAATCTGTCAGGATGCGGTTATCTATTACACAAAGGATGCTGCCGAATATGAGCAGATTGTCGCAGAACTGGATACTATGATCTTCTATGCCGATTGGATAAAATGGTTCGGCGATCAGGCTTTTTCATATCTGATCAGCACCTATTACGGCAATACGGCCGACGCCCTTTTGTCCCCCGCCAAAGACATTTTCGCCGCATTCTTGGGTGAAGTGATTGACCGGCTGCTCAATGATGAAGAAATTAATTTGGATGAACTGGAGATCACTAAAAATATCACCGCAGGTGTGGATAACCTCATAACCAATGCTTTCGATGACGCGACATCGAAAGAGAGTAAGCTAAGCTTTAAACAAGTTTGTGCGGTAGCAGCAGGATTCCTTGTTTGGAAAATCGGAAAAAACATTTATGAGAACATGGATGAAGACGGGAAAATCGATGTATATTCGGCCATTACAGCGCTTACTGCAGACTTAACAGCCATGGGCGTGAAAAAAATAGCAGGCGAATTTATTGACAATGCCTTAAAGAACTCTTCCGTGCAGAAAGCGTTGAATTACCCGATAAGCAAATGGCTGCAGAATATTGCACCTAATGTTTTCAAGGGTAGATGGGATATCGACAAGCAAGGAGAATATGTTTTGAAGATTGTAGAGTTTAAGCAATCAAAAGTTATCAAGAAGTACCTTGAAGAATTATTTGGAAAGGGTACGGCAAAAATCGTAGAAATTGACTCAGAGGCTGTTCAGAGTTGGCGGAGTTACCACGGCGGTGGCAAAAGCTATGTTGATCTTTCGGCATGGCCACGGATAAGCTGGATCAGTGAATCCACGGAACAAAACGGCCAAAAGACAGCTTCCATGATTTCTGTTGATCTCAATTTCGAAGCGGTAGGTAAGTTCTTTGATTATCTATTTGGGGAGCTTTTTGGCGAGGTGCCTTTTGCCTCGGAAACAAAATCTCCGCCGGTTGACCCGCCGTATATTCCAAAAAAGAGTATGGATACACTTTAATCTGATGGAAGTTTGAAAAATCAAAATTAGGAGGCTTCTCTTATGAAAAAAACATTAATTATTATCTTAGCGCTGGCGTTAATATTTACTCTCGCTGCGTGCGGCGAGGATGATGGAAAATCACCATCCAAAAGCACTAACCCCGCTGAATCGAGCAACACGCTGTCGGGTGAAGAAGGAAAAAATGAGAAAAAATATTATGGCATTGGTGAAGCTGCTGAGGCAAACGGACTTTCCATCACCATTGATAAAATTGCGGCGGCCGCCCCAAATACCATGCTTCAAAAGGCAAAGGATGGGTTTGACTATGTAAAGGTCTGGTTTACCTTCAAAAACGTCTCGGATGAAACGATAGAATCTCCGAGATTGAAGGCTTTGTGTATAGTTTACAATGAAGGTCCCACCGGTGATGATAGTGAAATGGCCTCAGAAGAAAACTCACAGGTGATGCTAGAAGTTGCTGACAGGGGCGAAAGATACATGTCAAGAGTTGATCTTGCCCCCGGTGAATCCACTGGCGGCTGGATGATCTATCAACGACAAACCGATAAAGGCGAGATCACCATGCACTATTATCCCGGTTATGTCAATGTAGCGCCGGATTTAATGTTCAGATTTGCGGCTGAATAACCAGGCAAAAAACCGGAGGCATATCCGTGAGAGACAACATACCATCTATTGTCAGAGAAAATATGGAGGAACTGAAATATGGCAAAATACTGTCAGAACTGCGGCGCAGAGCTTAACGCGCAAGCGAAATTCTGTTCTGGATGCGGCGAAGTCACCACAAATCAAACAGTTGAAACCGCTTCAAAGCAAGTAAACTTCGAGCCATGCGGAAGAGTCGGATTTTCTGATAAAATTCACGATCCGAAAATCGTGGAATCGATAGAAAAGAGCAAAAAGTTTTCACGCGGCTGCGCTTTTATCACGATACCGCTGCCGCTCATTATCTATTTGATCGTCAGCTTAGTGTCCGATGAAGTTAATACTACCGATGCGCTTGTCATAGGCGGCGCAATATCCGGTGTTTTTTTACTGCTCAACTTAATTTCAATCTTTATTTCAAATGCCAAGCGCGGATGGGACGGTGTTGTTACAGACAAGCGCTATAAAGATAAAACAAGACGGGTAAGTAACGGCGACAGCTCGGACATAGAGCATTACGATGAATACGTGATTACTTTCCGTACCGACAGCGGCAAAAAGGAGCGGTGTGTTGAAAGCTTTTATCAGGGACGCGACATCGACATCGATTACTACAACTACCTTGAAATCGGAGATCGCGTCCGTTATTACCCTCAACTAAATTACAGTTACGAAAAATACGATAAATCCCGAGACAGTTACATACCGTGCATGATGTGTAAGAAATTCAATGACATACATAACGATGTTTGTGACAGCTGCGGCAATCCGCTGTTTAAATAAATGCGGCCAAAACCATGGGGCATAGAATTATTTTCGATGCTTATACCAATTTAAAGTAGATATATAGAAATATCATAATAAGAAGATATACAACGGACGAGGATATTATCTATGTTTATAAATTAAATAAGTATTATTGTAGCAGTGATGCTCCTGTATGCTATCACGGGACTCGCGGAATGTTCATTTGGTATGGCTCGGCACGCGAAAAGGTTTTACCAGATTCTAAAAAAGAAAATCAGAAACCCCATTATAAAGGAGATATACAAATGAAAAAGAAATTATTATCGGCAATCGTTTCTTTTATTCTTCTGTTTTCTTGCATACTGCCCCTGAATACTTACGCAAATGAAGAAACGGGATATTGGGAGAGAACAAATATTATCGACAGTGAGGTAGATAAAAGCAAGGTTGAGAAAAGCGAGTATTATAGCCCAACATGGGTATACCGTCGCGGCAGTTATACATATCGTTGTGAAGTCACATATGACGGCGTTCCCTATACCGGTAAAACGCATGACAAATGCAATGGAGAGTATGTTAAGAGTACCGGTCAGGTGGCAACTCCGGAAAAATACTATCTCGGGGGAGAACAGGTTGTTTTGCATACGTACATATGGGCTGAAACCTCGAGCAAGATTTGTTTTCACCTCGGGGCAAGTGTCGGTTCATTTATTACACCCATAAATATAGACGACCCTTTTGCATCATACGGAACATCCACCTCTCTTTACGATATTACAGAAAAATACACAAAATCATTCCTGGAAACCTACAAGAACGATACCAATACAGGCTATGAAGGAATGAGCGCCGATATGGGCGCGAAAATGCCTCAAGGCAGCTCGGAAGGTGATAAAGTATATATAGTCACCGGGTTGGGCGGCGGAAATGAAACTATGCAAACCGCTTATGAGTATACGTGGCATACAACCGGCGGGGAAAATGCCGTAAAAATGCGCGAGGAGTATAATGCAAAAATAAAGGAAGAAAGAATTCTCGAAGCTTGGAAAAATAGGCAAAAGGAAAAAGATAAGCTTCATAAGCTCGACCCGAATTATGTAGATAGTAATTTGAGAGTTGCGGATATCTGGGGAGAAGTATGGATCATTCGGAAAGATAAACAGTATGAAGACGAATGGGAATATTTGTCTCCAAATAGTAGAATTTATTTTGGAGATACTATAAGAACCCATCGCGACTCCGGTGTTGTTATAAGTAAAACCAACTATACCACCTTTTCAATACGAGAAAACACACAGATTACACTTCCCGATGAGCCTGAGTCGCCATCAGCAACGGAAATACTATCGGGAAATATATGGTGTAACATTCAAAAGATGATTCACGGCGGGGAAATGGAATTTGAACATAAACAGGCTGTCGCCGGTATAAAAGGAACTACTTTTGCTGTTGAAGAAAAAGAGGACG
>JAQUHC010000072.1 GCA_028683785.1 Oscillospiraceae bacterium | reverse complement strand
GTATATGGCAGCGATCTTGGCATTGACAGCCTCACGGTGATCAATGACCTTGGTGCAAACCGGATCAATGCGTTTTCTACGGATGAAGAGGCCGTATCTGTTCCCGCATTTGGCATCGTGCAAGGGTCTCAACAGAATGCTTTTTTTGCCGTGATTGAGCAGGGCGACAACTATGCGGTAATTCAGGCTGATCCGGCAGGGATCACAACCGACTATAACAGGGCATACGCCAGATTTGTCTATCGGCAGAAATATGAACAGCCCGTAAGCCGAAAAGGCGCGGGCGTTCAAATGGTACAGAAAGAGAGAAACACGGTTAATCCCATTGTTTCGTACCGCTTTCTAAGCGGAGATGACGCGGATTATGTCGGTATGGCGAAAACATATCGTCAGATGCTAATTGAAGAGGACGTTCTTGAGAAACGGGATGCCAAACAATCCGATATCCCTTTAAAGCTGGACTTTCTCGTTGCTGATGTTCAAAAAGAATTCTTTGGCACTTCCATTAAAAAAGCCAGTGAACTCGATGCCATTGAAAATGCTATAGAAAACATCCTTGAACAAGATATTTCTAATATTCAGGTTGCGCTGCTTGGCTGGCAAAAGGGCGGTCTGAACGGATACAGCAAGTCAGACAGCAGCGAGAAATCCGCGTATGGGGAGGTATCCGTTTTTGATTCGCTTAAGAAAAAGCTTGAATCAAAAGGGGGTAGCTTGCGTCTGACACTAAGTCCTTTATCAGCAAAGAAAGGGCAGCTGGATCTGCGCAGCGAAGCGGCTATATCCCTCTCACAGACCATGATTATAGTGGAAGCGGAGGACAAGAACCAGTATTTAGGCGACCGTTACTTTCTTAAGCCTCAAACAGGCTCGGATATACTGCGAAAGCAAACCAAAGTGTTGGGAAAGTCCGGATATAACCAATGGGTTATCGGTGATATTGGTTATTTGCTGTATGGCGAATACCTTGAAAACCGAGTCATGAAGAGGGAAGAAGTACGAGAGCTTTTCAAACAAACAGCCACTGACCTTATGCAGCAATATGGGAAGTTGCACCTGATTCGACCGAACAGCTATTTATTTGCCCAGACCGGCTGCTATTTAGACACACCGATGGTCAGCAGCCAATATCTTTTCGAGACTGACACCGTGCCATTTCTTCAAATCGTCCTATCGGGATATATGGAATTGTTTTCACCGTATGTAAATCTCAGCTTTTATTCACGTGCGGACATTCTGAAACAGATCGATTACAACACCTATCCGGCATTCTTATTGACCGAAAAAAGCAATTATGATCTTCGAAAATCAGCATCAGCGCAGATCCAATCCTCACGCATTGGTGACTGGCAGGAGTATATTCAGGATACATACCAAATGATGAATGCGATCCTGTCAAATACCAGGGGACAGGCGATTACAGGAAGAAAAGTCGTTGAAACGGGATTGGTAAAGGTGATTTATGAATCCGGAATGGTATATATCAACTACAACGCAACTCCAAAAATGACGGACGGTTTGGCAATCCCCGCGGAATCGGCAATATATGCCAAGGGCTAGGGTGGATGCGCTTTGGTTATTCCAAAATTTAAACACGAATTTGGCCAAGTGAACTTTGTTTGCTATTGCCAACACCGGTCAAAATTCCGGGCTCGGTGGTAAAGGATGGTCATTTAGATGAAAAAAAATAAAACAGCAGGTATGCGAATACGCGAGATCAGAAATGGATATCTCTTTTTTGCTCCGTGGCTAATTGGATTTTTTGCTTTTACGCTGTTCCCTTTTTTGTATTCAGTATATCTTAGCTTCAGTGATGTGACAATTTCACCGACTGAGGGAATCAAAAGTAGTTACGTCGGCTTCAAGTGGTATATCGAAGCACTGACGGTTGATCCGACATACACGATAAGCTTGTTTGATACACTGCGGTTTATTGTGCTTTCTACCCCGATGATTGTTGTAGCGGCTTTGCTGCTTGCTCTGCTGCTGAGCGGAAAATATAAAGGGCGTACGCTATTTCGTGCAATCTTCTTTTTCCCGGTTATCATCATCAGCGGTCCTGTGGTAGCGGAACTTCTGAACAGCGATGCCGCCGCTGTCATTAACCCGGAAAACTACGTTATCTATGATTTCATTCGTTCACTGCCGGAAGTAATATCTGCACCGCTTCTTTATATTTTTGATAATATTGTGCTGATTTTATGGTTTTCGGGTGTTCAGGTAATCATGTTTTTGGCGGGACTTCAAAAAATCGGGTTGCCGATCCGGGAAGCTGCATCCATTGACGGAGCTTCGGGATGGCAGATGTTCTGGAAGATTTACCTACCTTTTTTAAAACCACTCATATTATTAAATACCATATACACGATTGTTCTGCTATCAGGCTTTGCAAGTAATGCAGTCAACGGCGAAATCGTAAATAAGATGAAACTGACCGGTAGGGTTTATGGTTATTCCTCGGCATTATCATGGATTTATTTTGTTATTCTGGCGGCTTTGTTAGGGGTATCTTTTCTGCTGCTGCGTCCTGGAAAGGGGAAAAGCATAGAATGAATAAGGGATTCAATCGCGGTCTAGCTTTGCACATGAGAGAAAACTCTGTCCGATATAAACGCAAATTATACAGCGGACTTATGCGCTTGATCATTTACTTTTTGCTTATCGGCATCGGCATTGTTTTTCTGTATCCGGTTTTATATATGATCGTATATTCGTTTAAAAGTCTGCCCGATCTTGTTAATCCAACGATCGAATGGATACCTTCTCGCCTATATCTTGAAAATTACAGGAAAGCGCTGGTCGTTCTGGATTATGGCAGAAGTTTAATGGTTACCGTAATACAGGTCTCATTGCAAACCTTGCTGCAAACGATCTCGTGTGCTCTTGCGGGTTATGGTTTGGCACGACACAATATCCCATATAAGAAGTTGTGGCTTGTTTTTGTTGTTCTGGCTTTTTTGATTCCGTCACAGGTTACTTTAATTCCGAAATATCTAATGTTTAATAATTACGGACTTGTTGGAAGTCCTCTTTCCATTCTGTTGCCGGCGGCCTTTGGGCAGGGTGTGAGTAGTTCAGTTTTCGTACTGGTTTTCCATCAGTTTTTTTCAGGATATCCCCTGTCCTTTGATGAAGCGGCAAGAATTGATGGTGCCGGAAGCTTTAGAGTGTTTTACAAAATCGCGCTTCCGATTTGTATACCGGCGGTAATCGTTTCACTGCTTTTCTCGTTTGTCTGGTTCTGGAACGAAACGTATTTGTCCGGACTTCTGCTTGGCGAGGATTTCAGAACACTTCCGATGAAGCTCCAATCGTTTGTCGATGAATTCAATCGGTCATTCGGATCGGTGAAAGGCAGTGTGGATAAGGTTAATGAAAGTATCCGGCTTGCGGCAACCCTTTTAGTTGTTTCACCGTTGCTGATACTGTATCTGGTGCTGCAGCGTCAGTTTATTGAAGGAATAGAATCCTCGGGTATTACAGGTGAATAATGACTGCTAAAGAATGGGGAGCATTGTTTGAATGAAAAAACGGTATGGTGTTGTACTGATCGGGTGCGGACACATAGGTGAACAGCATCTTGAAGATATATACTTTCGGGAGACCATAAAGATTGTGGCGACCGTGGATAACGATGAGGAACGGGCGCGTCTGTTTGCCGCCAAATACGGTGCAGATCATTATGGAACCGAGTATATACCTTATCTTACATTGGCAGAAACGGATATTGTCATCATTGCCACCTATGCCGACAGCCATCTGTCAATAATGGAGGATTGCCTGCGTTATCAGAAACATGTTTTATGTGAAAAACCGATTACTCCGGATGTACAATCAGGCAGAAAGTTCTATGAGCTTGTCAAGAACGCAAAAACAAAGGTTTTGATTGCTCATATTTTGCGGCATAACAAATCCTATCAGGCCATAGCCGATTTGATTCATAACGGTGCGATCGGCGACCTGAAACTGATCCGTATGGTGCAGAATCATCACACGATGAACTGGCCGCGTTATCAAAGACTTCTGGAGGTTTGTCCTCCGATTGTTGACTGCGGCGTGCATTATATTGATATTATGCAGTGGTTTAGCGGTTCCAGGGTAGTGGAGGTCAGCGGTATGGGCTGCAAACTGGACGCCGATGCAGCACAGGATAACTATGGTATGATTCATATAAAAATGGCCAACGGCTGTATCGGTTATTACGAGGCAGGATGGAGCAAAAATCTGGCGTCGCAGAACATCAAAGAATTTATCGGAGATAAAGGGCGAATTTCACTGCTGCTAAGAGAGAACCGCAGTCAGGATCGTGAGGAAGGCGATCTGATTACCGTTTATACGAATAACCGCGGTGACTATCAATCCATCAATATACAGTCCAAATATAAGGATATGTACGCTCAGTTGTCCACTCTGATTGATATGATCGAACAGAATATTCCCGCAAATCCAAGTATCGATGAAGTGTTCAGCGCCTTTTATATTGCTTTGGAGGCGGATAAGGCGATCAAGAACGGAACCCGCTTGGCAATACAGCCTATGGGTGAATTGCAAGAAAACAGACGGAACTATAATTCAAAGCCTTATTTGATTAAAGAGAATCATCATGAGACGGATCAATTCTTTGATAAACAGATTTGTTGAACACGAAAGTCGTTCCTTACACTAAAACTTAATGGAGATGAAAAACATGAATACCTTTAAAATCGGCATTATTGCGGATAGTTTAAGGCTTCCTTTCAAAGAAAGTATAGAAAAATGCGCAGAAATTGGGGCTGACGGTGTGCAGATTTATGCTGTGGATGGGGAAATGGCACCGGAAAACATGTCAATTGAACAAATTAAGGAGAAAAAACAGATAATTCAAAGCTGTGGATTGGAGGTGTCCGCTCTGTGTGGGGATCTTGGTGGGCATGGATTCACGCGAAGAGAACAAAATTCAAAGAAAATTGAAAAATCCAAACGAATCGTAGATCTGGCTTTAGAGCTGGGAAGCAACATTGTTACAACACATATCGGTGTTATACCGGCAGATAAAACCTGTGAGACATATTTCGTTATGCAGCAAGCTTGTAATGGATTGGCAGAATATGCTTACGCCAATGGCGCGTATTTTGCGGTTGAAACCGGCCCCGAACCTGCCGAGCGGCTAAAGACGTTTTTAGACGGTCTTGGTGCGAAAGGAGTGGCGGTCAATCTTGATCCGGCAAACCTTGTTATGGTTACAGATGATGATCCCGTTCAGGCCGTTTATACCTTGAAGGATTATATTGTCCACACGCATGCAAAGGACGGAAGATTGCTTAAGAAGACCGATCCAAAGGTTATTTACGATTTTTTCGCGGAAGGCGGGATCGGCGATTTAAGGATGGAAGAGTATTTTAAAGAAGAGCCACTCGGCAAAGGTGATGTTGATTACTCCAATTATCTAAAAGCGCTTCGGGAAATCGGTTATCAGGGCTTCCTTACCATTGAGCGGGAACTCGGTCCAGACCCAATTCCAGATATTGTTACAGCCGTTGATTATCTCGCTTATATCATGACTCTATAACACGGATATCAGACGATACAGATGAATAAAAAAGGGGGAAAAATATATGAAAAAGAAATATTTGTCAATAATCTTATGTCTTTCCATGATAATTACCCTTGGATCAAGTGGATTAGTTTCTACGGCTTCCACCGTTTTGCCCGGAGACGAGTTAGGAGGAATCCGTTACGAGCTTGAGGACGGTAAACTAATCGGCAACGCCCAAAATGTACTTAATAACACATCAATATTCAATGATTTCGGCGGCGATGGGTATGTTTATCTGGGTGAAACGGGTGATGCGGTTTCACTTGACATTGATGTTCAGGAATCCGGCAATTATGAAGTGTATATAGTGGGCGGAGCCGTTGGCAACGGTAGAAAATGCGAAAAGGTATACATAAATGACGAACCTGTATGGCTGACAGTTCCGTATGAGGGAGACGGAGTTTGGAATGTATGTACAATCGGCTCAGAGACGTACAATGGCGGTATTTTTGATGTTTCTCCTGTGACAGGTGGACATTTCTTCGCCAAGGGTAAAAACACCGTTAAGATCGACGTCTTCTGGGGTTACGCATCATATGACAGCATAATACTTGTTCCTATCGACAAATAACAGAAACAAATGTGAGTATGTGGAAATCAACGGAGACAGCGCAAACAGAAAATATGTAGCTACTCCAAGCAAAGAACAGGAGGGGTGGGCTTTAAGCCCGGTAGGCGATGGAAAATGGATTAGTGGGGTTTTCCACACTTCCTGTCCCGGTATGGGATATTACCTAAAAAAAGGGATAAACAACATAAAAATCAGCTCCAACTGGTCTTATGCTCATTATGACAGCGTGGTTCTGAAAAAGATGCTGCCTGTTCAAACTGCTAACAATGACTTTGTATTTCAGGTTGAAAATGCAAAGTTCAGCGGTGCTGTATCCATCTGGACACAGCAACAGCAAAGCGGTGCCAATCATTACGGTAGCGTTCGATTTGAGGGCGGTTTGGCGGATATTAAAGTAAATCTCCCTTATGCCGGTTATTATCATATTTATTCCAGGACTTATAATAACAGCTCATCAGGTGCTAACCGCTGCGAAAAAATTCATATTAATGGTCGAGAATTCTTCATCTATACATCAAATGAGCAAGCCGGGGAATGGGTAGACAGAAATCCAGTAGGAAAGATGGAATGGAACAGCGACAAGGGAAGTTTTGATTTTGTTCCGCACACGGACGCCTTTTATTTAAATTCGGAAAGCACATTCAAGATCGAAACAAATTGGGGATATTCTATCATAGATGAGCTTATCTTCGTTCCGGTGTCCGCTATTTATTTCAGTGATTTCGTGAATGTTAACCATGATGACCTTACTATTGAAATACCCCTTGGAGACAACGATACTGCACAATTATTAGAAAACATTGAGGCTCTTAAAGAGGGGGATATAAAGCTTACTGATGCTGACGGATTGGCTATATCTCCTGCGCTTCTAGGTACTGGCATGAAGCTGAAGCTTATGATTGACGATATCGTACATCATGAATACAATATTATCATTCGTGGCGACATTGACGGTAACGGCGAACTTGATATAATAGACATACTAATGGCTCGTGAAGCCATCCTCAAGGGAGAATTCATACTCGGAGCGGATATAGTATACAAGGATGGTACTGTGTCCGATGATGACGTTGATGCAATGAGAAATATCATACTGGGGATAATGTCTTCCGCCCCCTTACATGTAGATTACCTGACACTCTCTCCAGGAGCGGATGAAAAGAAGCTTAATTTTTCCTGGCACACCGGCGTCCCTTCCAGTGCTCCCGTTGTTTCCATTCAAAAAGAAGGCCAGGATGCGGCGGTGTTTTCCGGAACCTGCAGTAGCTCAAGCTCGACCATCAGTCAGATGTACTACAACAAAGTCACTGTAGACAACCTCGATCCAAACGCCACATACACATATAAAGTGGGCGATGGCAATGGCAAATGGAGCACTGAATATGAAATCAAAACGCGCGACCCGGATTCCTTCAGCTATATTATGGTCAGCGATATGCAGCTTATGAGTCAGGCAGAAGCTGATAGCTGGAAAGACATCTTAGATGTGGCGTACGCAAACTTCCCGGATGCTGCCTTTATGGGCAGCGCAGGCGATCAGGTTATGAACAATAACAAGATCGATTACGACTACTTCTTTACACCGAAAACACATTTGGCCACCCAGCCCTTCGCTGTTTGCATGGGAAATCACGATGGTAGCGGTGCGGCAGCTGGGCCCTTCTGGAATCCTCCGAACTCAGACGCAAATATAAACTACTGGTACCGATATGGCGACGCTTTATTCATTGTTTATAATGTAATGACAGCAACCGAATCAAGCCTTAGAACATTTCTGACAAACGCTATCAATGCGAATTTGGACGCGAAGTGGCGTATTCTGACATTCCATAATAACGTATACGGCCAGGGTCCGTATTCCCAAACCTATATGAAGGATTACAGAGACCAATATGTTCAGGTGATAGATGATTTCGATATAGACATTGCTTATAACGGTCATGAACATAGCTACAGCCGCTCATATCCCATGAGATGGTCGGGTAGCGCCGCCACTTCAAACGAAGAGGGGATTCAACCCGAGTTTTTCAGCCCCGAAGGCTATTCTGTGAATCCGACCGGAACAACCTACATAACACTTAATGCCATTAGGTCGACGGATCGGCGGGCACTGATTGAAAAACAGCCTTACACTGCTTTCATGTTACAAAACGACCTTGCTATGTTCAGTGTTATTAATGTGACCGCTACTACCTACACAACCACATGTTACGAGATCAGCGAAGACGGAGCAACCATTACTGAAGTCGATTCTTATACGATTTTTAAGTCGGCGAATGGTTAATGCATACCGTGACCTTTGACGCCGACAGGGGGAGTGCAGTCGCTCCGAACAGAGTGTTGGACGGGATGGCAATTATAAAGACGGCTTATACCGCTGAAAACGGATTTATATTCAAGGGCTGGCACTTAAATGACCAGACGTATAATTTTGCAATCCCTTTTACTCTCAAAGGCGGCACTGCAATCAATCTGCTTTTCTTTAACCTTCCAAGATTATCCGTAGACATTGATCTGGACTTTTGTCAAAACCTCTCAAGAGAAGAAATGCTCTCACAAATTGAAATTTATGCTTCAAAAACCGTTGCTTTGATGACGCGGGCAGCGGCAAGAGATTTATATGATCTGAATTATATGATTCGATACGGTCTGTTTGATGAAATTCACTCAAACTTACTGCTCTCCGGCAAGGCATCCGTAAAACAGATTGTAAAGGAGGTGAGCGCCCGGTGGCAACCACCGGATTCTGGCCGGTAAAAAGCAGGCTGAAAGAAGTCATTGACTATGCCGATAATCCCGATAAGACAACTGATAGACGGTGCCTTGACAATGATCTTGCCGCTGCTATTGATTATGCGGAGAACGACAGTAAGACGGATAAAAAGATGTATGTATCTGCAATCAACTGCCCGAAGCAGCGGGCGTATGAGCATATGACCGCAACCAAACAGAGATTAGGTAAGACCGGTGGAAATGTGGCATATCACGGCTTTCAAAGCTTTACCAGCGGCGAGGTTACTCCAAAAAGAAGTTATCAACGCCAAATTTGATAAGCATTGGGAAGACCGATATTTCTTTATGTTGCAGAATGAGCATCCCCGGTACCGTCCAAAACTGCTTCCGCTGCTGAAGTTTGAAAAGGATTTGGAATATGAGATCGACCATTCCCACGATACGGCGGTCGTACTGGTGGATGTGGTCTTTTATATTATCATCCAACTGCTGAATCTGGTCCGGAATGATACTTCACGGGAGACCCGCAGTCAGCCTCTTTCGCCCTCTATCCGAATGGAGCTATCAAAGCTCGATCAGATCCAAAAAGAATATCTGCTCCTTGCCGAAAATCACATTCGAAGTAATTTCCGGTCACAGGAGGTTGCACGCAGCAGAAAAGGCAGGACTCTTATACTAATCTCAAATAAAAGCGACGATAAAATTATCGTTCAGAACGCGTTCTTTTTATACTAATTTAATTTAAATTAGTATTAGGAACGCATCACTCCATTTTATCGGCTTTTATAATTGAGATTAGTATTAGAAGTTCCTGCCTTAATTTATGCCATTGAAAGGGATGCTGCCGCCATTGCCGTGGTTGACAGCAACCTGCACCGAGAGCATATTTCACCCTCTGAAAAAGCATTTGCTTACTGGGTCTGCATGAAAAACTTAGTTCGATCGGTACGATGCAGCAGAGCAAGGATTTGTTTATTGGAGCCATACGAAAGTTTATGGAGATGCAGACACTGACGGCACCACTGTTGCAGGAGCTTATTGATCACATCGATGTTTATGAAACACAAGGCACCGGCAAAAACCGTACTCAGCGAATCGTGATCTTTTATCGCTTTGTGGGATATATTGAACTGCCGGAATCGACTTTCAAAAACCGCTATACAATAGACACACGCCAGGGCGTTGCGGTGGAATATATCCCAAAAGCTATTCCGGCATAAAACAAAAGAGCAGGCGTTGAAACCTGCTCTGTACATACGAAGAAAGCCAGTTTTGAAGCAAAAGAGATCGAGTGCTCACACGGAATACTCAAATCCGTTATGAACACTCGATATGGTCGGGATGACAGGATTCGAACCTGCGGCATCTTGGTCCCAAACCAAGCGCTCTACCAAACTGAGCCACATCCCGTTATATTTATGTAGCTCAGTTTTGACG
>JAQUHC010000071.1 GCA_028683785.1 Oscillospiraceae bacterium | reverse complement strand
CGCCGTGCAAGAGGATTTCGCACCATTGAGGGTTATATATCCGCTATTTTTCTTGCTGTGGGGAAACTCAAACTTTCCTGTCCTACTCTTTTTGCGTAACTTTTCACGGAAAGAAGAAAAGAACCATTAAATATACAGTAGTTGACATTATTTTTATAATCCCGTATACTGTAGCAAGGGAAAAGAGAGCGTTCATAAGGGATGTGTGGTTTTAAATGCGCGTTCTTTATGAACGTTTTTTCAATTCGGGGTTTATATCCTTTGCGGGCATAAAACTTATACTAATCTCAATTATAAAAGCCGATAAAATAGAGCGATGCATTCTTTAAGAAGAATGCGTTATGAGTGATAATTTTATCGTTGCATTTATTTGAGATTAGTATTAGAAAGGATACGGATTTTATAATGAACAGTGTTCTCATTATTTCAGGAAATAATAAGGATAGAGAAATGCTGTGCGAATTGTGCAGAAACTTGTCCTTTTCTGATATAACCACCGTAAAAAGCGGTAACGAAGCGCGTGAAAAGTTATCGGATAACATTTATGAACTGGTTATTATTAATACGCCTCTACCCGAAGAGCCCGGAAGTGAGCTTGCCATATCCTTATCTGAAAGTTCATGCTCGGGTGTACTTATGCTGGTTAAAAATGAATTGGCGGATGATACATTTTCGAAGGTGGAGGATTACGGCGTTTTTGTGCTTCAAAAGCCGATAAGCAGGAATTTGTTTTCTCAGTCGATAAGGTTGATTTCCGCCTCCTGTAAACGCTTTCAAGGGCTGAAGCAGAAAACTGCTCGGCTTGAAACCAAGATTGATGATATGAAGCTGATTGACCGTGCAAAATGCGCACTTATCCGCTATTTAAGCATGACCGAGCCGCAGGCGCACCGATATATCGAAAAGCAGGCGATGGATATGCGATTGTCAAAACGGGCGATTGCCGAAAGTATACTCAACACTTATGAATATCAAGTATAATATTGCATATTAACCTCGATTATTCGTGTCGAAAAGAACCAAAATATTTATATCTATTGAACAATCTAAAAGAACATGTTATACTGGTTAGTATAATATGGCAGTATTGTATAAAATGAGATTTGGGGTGATAATATGGCTCCGCGTTTTCCTCTTTACATAGATTTATACGATAATAATTGTGTTATTTTCGGCGGAGGAAATCAGGCAGCAGAACGTGCAGAGGTCCTATTGAAATTCGGTGCAAAAGTAACGGTTATCAGTCCAACTATATGCCCAAAACTTAAGAAATTAGACGAGGCAGGTCTTATAAGGTACCTACCTCGCAGGTATTACCGCGGTGATTGCTCATCGGGGTATCTCTGTGTTGCTGCAACAAATGATGAAGCGGTTAATATTTCAATATCAGATGAATGCAAAGCCAAATTAATTCATGTCAATGTAACCAATCCGTCTGAATTCGGCACCTTCATGTTTCCGGCAGTAATATCAAAAAATGATGTTACGGTGTCTGTGGTAAGCGACTCAGACCCTGAACAGGCAGAAATAATTTGCGGCAAACTTGCTAAAACATTTGATTCGATTATTAAGGATTGATAAAAAGAAATGAGAAAACTTAATTATTGGAATTAATATTTTCAAATTTGTATTTTAATGATTTAACATTAAATAAAATGTATTTTTACAGGTTTAAAAAATGTAATTATTATAGTTTAAATATATAAAAATATAGTTTAAAAATATAGGGTGAATTGAAAAAGTAAATTCCATTTTTGAAAAACTAAAATCCACTTGCAAGAATGAGCATTAAGCGGGGTGGATTTTGGTAGGTGAAAAACTCAAAAAAGCCATATAAGCATCTCTGTCAAGTCCCCTTTATGAAATTGTGGAATTTGCAGGACTAAACGCCAGTTATTTTACTATTCATCTCAAACCCTTGCCGAGAGCATAATCTCAAGATTTTGTCGCGTCAAGGGTCGAGATAAACGCTATGCGCCCTTGACGCGACAAAACCTTGAGATTGTTCGGCAATCAAGGGTTTAAGGTGAATTTTGCTATGGTAAACTCCATCTGGAATCTCCTGCAAGACTAAACTCCGCCTATATCCCTCTACTCTGGAATTTACTTTTTCAATTCACCTTTAAAAATATAGTTTAAAAATAGCTTGAAATCATTCATTTATTCGTGTATAATTCATCAGGTCGCCAGCATTACACGGAGAGATGGCTGAGCTGGTCTAAGGCGCACGATTGGAAATCGTGTATGGGCTTATACCCCATCAAGGGTTCGAATCCCTTTCTCTCCGCCAAATAAGAACGTCAGTATTGATACAATGCTGGCGTTTTTATTTTGCATATGTTAGCCGTCAGAAGGTCTTGGTAGCAAGGCTTTTTGACGGCTTTTTTGTTTTGGTACCGTCAAGTATTTTGCGCCTTGCACCCGGCAAACGGTAACTTGGGGGTGTGCATAGGGTGTGCTCCCACAATATTCGGTAAACCACCCCCAAAATCGTATAGAATTATCTTGGCAGTTTTTTGTTGAATACCGCGAAACCCCTTTGGTCAGAAGGGATTGTCCCAATATTTTATCTGTGTATTTATAAGCAAAACGGATGTGGAAATGGTTTCGATCAAAAAAACAAGCCGATGGATAGATCAATATTTTTTGTTAAGAAAACCCGCACCTGAATGGCATTACGCACCACACTACAATGGCATTGCACAGCCATCCCAATGGCATTGCACAGCCATCCCAATGGCATTGTGCAACCACTTTAACGGCACAGGAAGATACCTGCTAAAGCGAAAAGTGTGGGTTATCAGGTTTAACAATATAGCTTAACATATCGTTATTCAATGCATCTTCTCCGGTAATGAAATGAGCGTGGTGCATTTTTATTGCTAAATGCAAATCCGGCGTATAAAAAGAATCACTGATAGCTCGTTTCGCATCTACTGGCACAAGTAAATAGCCCAATCCTTTTCTGACTATTTCTTGGAATTTTGATCTGTGCCAACTTTCGACATTTTCATCGTTCCAACGGATTCGGTTAATATTCATTATGAGCATTTCATTTAAAGGTATTCCGCTTTGATTTCCTCTTTTTGTCGCTTCATCTATATTTGCACCGACAGAAACGAAATATCCCAAGCCATTATTACAATTCTTATTATTTTTAATGTATTCGCCAAACGGAGGAACGATGAAATCGATGCGAATAAATTTATCCGCAAAGTCGTTTTCTGCTGATAGCTTCCATTCTTCAAATATTTTTTTTGCAACATCATAATTATCAAAAACAAGCCCAAGAATAGGAGGCATCCCTTCACCCCATAAATATGCATTTCCACGCCATCTTGCCTTATTCCATTTTTCTAGATCAATTGGTGATGTGATGAATAGTGTTTTTGCTTCTTTGGGTTCTAATGGCTCATAAGATCCAATAGGAGGCTTAACTGTATTTGATATGCCGTGTAATCGATTAAGTAATCTATTGAACCCATCATTGCCCGAAACATCATAAATAGTAAACGATTTTAGTGGTGTCAATATAAAATCAGAATCTGTTGAATTAAACGTCACAGGAATGAATTTGTTGTTTTCACAATTGTCATCATATAGAAGTTGATATACAACGTTCACTTCCCAGTTTATTCCTTTTGTTTTACCATCTAATTGATTTATCTTGTTATAGTAATCTTCGTTTGAAATCACAAGAACAAAATCCGACTCTTTAACTTGTCGTTCCATCCATCTTGGCCATCCCTCAATTGGGCTTTCTTCGTATTGATCTATATTAGCATCCACACCATTTTCACGTAATCTGTTTGAAAACTCCAACACTTCTTTACTGTACGATAATTTATTTTGATTGTGTGCGTATGAAATAAACACTTTCGGTGCCATGTTTTCTTCCTCCTCATTAATTGAGTTTTTTTATAAGAATACTACATTTTTTGCCATTTTCTAATTCTTAATATAAAATAAAATCGCTTTCATGTTCGCGTAAGTATTAACAACCAAAACCTCTTACCATAGTTTGATAAACTTAATTTTAAAGAGGTTGTGACACATGAAAAGAGTATATTGCTTGTATAGAGTTTCTACAGCCACGCAGGGGAATGAATGGCATTGCGTATACTGAGTACGTTAATTTATGTATTTTAATAGCGCAAGGTTATTTTGCTTTTTTTTATATTTATATTGTTTGATAAACCTTTATAATCTAAAAAGCACTTCATACCTTTTTCAGCAATGTCCAGATTGTTTAGCGGCCCTATGGTTATCTGTTCAACACAATCTACTATATCTCCGTGTAAAATAGTGTAGGGAATAAAAACATTATTGGACTGTCGCATTTTCATTTTTTCATTCGATTTCTTTGAGAAGACTGTAGATATATTAACTTCATCTCTTTGAAGTGAAACAATTCGATATTCTTTTTCAGCATCCATTGTTTTGCTTTTTATGAATAAGCCCATTAAGAGCAAATGAGAAACAATAATTTTAATAGAAATATTTTCATCAATACCGTTAGCTGACATATCCGTTAATATTTCATTTGCTAAATCATTAACAAATGTATCGTCTTCTTCAAGATATATAATTTTACCCTCAATAATAACATCTTGGCTTTCATTTATGTTGCAATACATCATTCCGTTAATTAATTTTTGTCTATTAAACTTCAAATTATAGCCTTGAAACTTTGAATAATTTCCCCACAAAGTTAAATTGTTATCTTCTGTGGAAAATGAAAGAACATATATGTCTTTCATATAGTTTGTCCTTAGATCATTATCAATAAAGCGGTTGATTTCGGGACCACAATCCGGTATTTCTACTTCGTCAGTTTGATGAACAAAATGCCTCTTTAAGGAATTGTGGATAACATTTTTACTGTTGGAGGTAAGGCTTGGTTCTCTAACCAAATCTAAGAGATATTTATGTTCATTATAGTCGTTTAAAAAATCATGTTTCGTTGCCCATAGTTCATTGTTTTCTAATATACTTTTTAATGCTTCTAAACTGGTGTAATGAGCAATTTCTTCACACGACTTATCCAATCTACTGGCAATATAGGGTGACCAACCACAATAATTATAAACATCATGATTTTTTATAATTTCAATATATTTTTTCTTGAATGGAGTTGCGTACTTCTCTTTATTGTTTTCATATAAATAGTAAAGAGCTTGTAGTTCAAATTCATCTTTTTCGTTATCTTTGATTCTGCATTTATTTGAGCATAACAATTCTATTATATCCTGATATTTTTGCAATCTAAACAAACAATAAAAGTAAGCGTGAGCAACAAAATAATTTTTATGTACGTATTCATATCCAATATTTAATGCTTCTGAAAATTTATGTTTTTTTGTAAGATCAGTCATTTTATAAAATATCATATCACTCTTTTCTTCCAATAAACCTAAAAAGTAGTCAATCCAAAAAGTATATTCCTTTTCCAACTCACATTTTCCAACAATATTTAGCAAATCTAACTCATGAATATTATTACACTCAAAAAGGGACATCATTCTATATTCTTTAAGTAAGGCTTCACGGCTTAGGATGTCTTCATAATCGTGGATTAGCGAATAGTCAATTTGATATTTGCGTGTATTAAGATTATTATGAATAATAAAGGCCAATTCATATAATTCAAGGATTTTAAAGAGTGATTCCCTGCGCTCATTAATTTCGATTATTTTTAAGCTGTCTTCCTCTTTAAGATTCCCCAGCCTTAGCTTTAACGATACTAATTCATTTATTATTAAAATATATTTACTCATATACAGCTCTCTTTCCACTCACATTTTCGAGGCAATAATTGGTAGTGCCTTAATGAAATTATATCATAATAATCTGTTAAATGACATAGCAAATCCTCATCTTGGTAAAAGATCAGGATGTTTAGTTTTATTAATGTCTTTCACTTTTCAATTATATCAATTTTTCTAATAATGAGAATATTCTAACGTAAAACTTCTCTTATCTATAAGATTTCATAAAAAATAAGGCTGCCAACTCAAAACGGATTGGCAACCTTATTTATTCAAAAGCTTTCATCCTATATCTTTACCCGTTTTACAGGAGCAGTCATTGCCCTATACAACACCTCATCCACTGTATCGGTATAACGATTTTCGCTGTGTAATTTGGTTTTAAAATCATTCAGGCTGTGGATTAACATTTGCCATTCGGAATCGGTCAAATAAACTTTAACTTTTTTCATACGATAATCCCCCTTTGTGCTTTCAGCATAATATGGAAGTAAATATAATTGCAAATGTGCGATTGCGTATCTGCCTGATTTGTACCTTTGTCGTCTCCGAGTTTCCTATATATAATGGGGCTATCCTTTAAGGGAAATGGAGGTGCAAAGAAATGGATAAGGAAAAAATTCTGGCGGCACTCAATGCTATGCAAAATGGCGAGAAAGCGGACGGATTTCACGATGAGATAGAAACGCTCATCACGCTCGTAGTCAACGCAAAAGACGAGGATATAGCCGCCGCATGGGAGGACTTCCACACAGACACCGAATAAAACATATTGCAGAGAACCGATTATTTTTGAGCATTTCAAAGATAATCTGACAGTTTCGCAGAACTCAAAAACGGTTGACATAGGGTTGACATAGGGACGGTTCATTTGTCCTTCAGCTGTTTTTCTACAATTCCCTTGCTAATCCCCGTTAATCTGCTTATTTGTCTAATTGAATACCCTTTCTGCCTTAATTTTTTTTAAATATAAGTCCCTTTCTACTGCTGCTAACTGTTGAAACTCTGTAGCATTTTTGCATTTTGAAATCTTGACCATTTCTTTCAACAATTGCGTATCTGTTAATCGTTTTACGCGTTCATCCAATTCTAAGCACTTATCTTCTGCGTTTTTATTATGAAATTCTGCAAATTCGTTTTGTGGGAGCAAGCCAATAACAAAATCAATATCCGTCAATTGCCCATTATGCGGGCTAACATATTCTGTGTAACTGCTGAATTTATAGCTTGATACGTTTTTGCAAATTCCCGCTTTAACTGGATTCATGTGAATATATCGCACTACCGTCAATAGATATCCATCATCATCAATAGGCTCGCTCCTAAATCTATCTTGAAACAAGTGCCCGCTTCTTTCATATTTCCAATTATACCAATACACAAATCGAGCGCCAATTCTTTTGAAGATTTGTTCCAATTTTTCTTTTTGAATTTTCAGTAGCAAATGAACATGATTTCCCATAAGGCAATAAGCGAATAATTGAAATTTACTTATTACCTTACAATCTTTCAATACTTCCAAACAATACTTCCAAAAATTTATTTTCATCTTCTTCATCTACAAATATCTGTTGACGATTAATTCCTCTTAACATTACATGATATATTCCACTTTCGCTTTGCAGTCTTGCGCTCCTTGGCATTGCAATCACCTCGTCGGTATTATATCATTTATCACTGCTTTTGAACCGTCCCCTTGTCTCCATGTCTCCACGCCACGTAAAGACGAATGAACCGTCCCCTTGTCTCCCTAACGGAGGAACGAAAAAATGGAGAAAACAACACGAATAACGGCAGAGAAAATGACTTCAAAATATCCGGACGTTCTGGATGTCGCCGCCGCAACAAAGATACTGAACCTAAGCAAAACGAGAGTGAATGAGCTGATAGCAGAAGGCGCAATCCCTGCAATCTTCATCGGTAGAAAGAATTTTATTGCAAAGGAAAGCTTAATTGATTATTTGTGTAGATAGCAGACTGCCCCTACATACCAATTTTCGATTCATGCAAGGACTATTTATAGTTTATAGGCGTGATGCAAAAAAAGTTGCAGTAGGGTTTAAATTTCCCCGATATTCTATTACTTTTTCCATGCGGGCAAAAAAAGTAACATATATTTGCAGATAATATAAGCGGGGAGTAGGAGTCCCCGCTTATAACACCTTCAAAATAATTGCTTGATGATCGTTTCTTTCTCAATAATAAATTGCATCATCTCCCGATTTATTTTCGCCAATTCTTTGAGCTCGCTCTGCGGTTCGCAATATGCGCTAAAAACCATACAAATTGAGCAAATCACATAATAAATGGCTTTCTTTTCTTCTGCCGTTAGTGAATTCACGTTATCATAACCCTGTAAAATACCTTTCAGGATATCCGGCCACTTTTCGTATATCCCATCGACACCGCGCCATTCAGATAAAATCCCGGTGGCGCAATAGCATGGATCCCAAAGACGGACATTGCGTTCGCTCAGATCAAAGTCGATGAAGCCAGACACTTCGCCGCTGTCAAACAAGATATTGGACGGGTTGGGGTCTCGATGAATCAACTGCTTCGGCAGCTTTTCAAAGAGAACTCCGAAATTATTAATGTAGTCTTCAAAGAAGCTATCCGGCAATCCCATTTGATATTGGTAATTTTGCTTTTTGATCTCCGGCAGCGCCCATCCGGTTACATGGGTGTATAGGTTTTGTTCACGCGGAGCGATTTCGGATTCTATCGCCGCCAATGCCTTATGCAATCGAGCGATGCTCTCACCGTATTTGAATCCGAACTCTCGGCGTTTCTCGCCGAAACGGTCGACCGTGATGAGCGGTTTGCCTTTGATACCGCGTGTCAGCGTAAATATTTTCTCGCCATCTGTATATTCCGTACCCGATTTTGTACAAATCGGAATCGCAGCCGCAAGCCCCTGCGCCGCCAGCGCTTTCATCACCTTTAAATTTTTGAAAAATGCTTCCCTGTCACCGGTATGGTTGATTGTTTTCAGGATATAATCTTCACCAACAGACCATACATTGCCTGCGACTTTTGCACCGTCCATAATATAAATATCAATGATCGGCAAATTTTGCGGTATATCCCAATTTTTTAGGATGTCCCGCAATTCGTTTTCTGTGTACATGACTGAAACCTCCGTTTTTGATAAAGTTTTTTTCGGAGAGCCGCCATACATCCGCACGAACGCTTTATAAAACCCGGCGTAGGTATTAAACCCATATTCCAACGCTACATCAATGGCACGACGGCCACCAGCAATTTCATGGAGCGCCCGGTCAAGTCTGCGCTTGCCGATATACTCTGCAATTGACAAGCCTGTTGCCTGCGTAAACAACCGGTGATAATGCCAGACAGAATAGCCTGATATATTTGCCAACTCATCGGCGGTAATTTCGGCTTTCAGGTTTTTTTCGATGTAGGCAACGCTGGATTTTATAATGTCAGACAGTTGCATGATTGCCCTCCTTCCCGTACGGTGATTTCAGTATACTGCACAGAAGCAGTAAAAACATTTCCTGTGGTGCGGTGTTTATGAAATCGTATCAGCGAAATGTAGTTCATCTTCAATCCAACAGTTAAAATATTTTTTCAGCTTTTGAACCATTTCACCACCCCGGTTGCCTATCTCAAAATAGGTTGACATATATTCTGTCAGGTAGAAGAAAAACGAGTGGTAGCAATAGTAAGCAAGCCGTTCCGGGCGCAGGGTATAATCCATTCCGTTTTTCCGCAATTCGCTGTTGAAAGCGTCCATAGCCCAACACCAGTGAATGCAAAACCAAGCGTCGCGCTCCGGCGGCGCGAGGGTAGGATCGTCCCAATCGACAATGTAAAATTCATCTCCGCTCGCAATGATATTCCCACCCGCGTCGCCATGGGTGATGACTAAGCCGGTTGTATCACCCCGACATAGCGTAGAAAAGTGTTTTAATCGTGCCGCACGGTGTTCCAGTTTATCGCGGTTTTCTTCAAACAACGAGCAAATATTTTCGTCATCAAGCTCGTTCCATTGCTTGAAAAACAGTTCGGCGCTGCTCTCCGAAAAATCCTCACGGGGGATGGACAAACCTTCACCCGGCACGGTATAAATCTTCGCCAACATATGATATTCCGGAATTTTTGAGCGTTTATTCTGAACATTTTCACCGTCAATCCAGTCAAAAACTCCTAGAACCGCTCCTTCATATTGTATGGACAGCCTACCGTCAGAGGTTTTTACAATTCGGCTGATAAAGTCAATACCGTGATTGCGAAGATGTTCCATAACAGAAAAACTGCGTTCGTATATGAGTCTGTGCGCGTCGGAATAATCGAGCTTGAGGAAATAGCTGCGGTCTGCCGCGTCCATTTTCCATGTTTCTCCGTAATAACCGCGTTTAGTTGGCGAAATAGCAGTCGATTCGATGCCATACTCCTCCCGGATAAAGTCGAGCAGACTATTGATATAATCGGCATCGCGCTGAGCGTTGCCATATACACTGCCCACACATTCATCTCGCTTTTTTGCGATAATAATACTTGTGTTCTCCCATTGCTGGATTATTTCAACATCAGTAAACCCCGACGCCGTCATCAACCGCATTTCCGTTTCCGGCGTGAACGGCGTATCGAAGTGGTAAAATTCGCCGTCTGGAATGCCTTGCTCCCGGCGTTTTTTCTTGTTTTCGGCCAATAGCTCCTGTTGCCGCTCCGCCGTCT
>JAQUHC010000185.1 GCA_028683785.1 Oscillospiraceae bacterium | reverse complement strand
CAATGGCTAAAAAACTATATTGATTGGTTTAACGCTACAAATACAAAACTATAAGAAAGGGCAATAATTATGGCGTTTTATATTAATGAAATGACTATAGAGGATGTAGCGAAGGTATGAATAGTATAAGAGCGCAAATGTAATTATTCTATAATAACCCGGTAATAAACTGGCACGAGAATGTCTTAGATAATGAAAAAGGTGAGTGTAGATAATCTCCAATGGGGCTGTAACAAAAGTCCACCAAAAACCGTTTTGAATTGAAAGATTCAGAACGGTTTTTTGGTGTCGTTTCCGAGGGATATTTTTGTAAAATATCTTGAAAAAAGGAGGAAAAAATGGTATAATAGAATCAAAAGAAACGCAGTATTTATGCGGATTTGCGAGGTATTTGAACATGGAAAAAAGAGCAGCGTTCAAGCCATATCAGCAGCATCAATTATCATTTCTGCCGATAGATTTAGAATCGCTGATTCCTGAAAACCATATGGTGCGCGTAGTAGACCGTGCTATCGAGGCTATGAACACAGAGCCATTGTTTGAGCGTTATCCCGGGGGCGGGACAAGCGCGTACAATCCGGTGATGATGCTGAAAGTGATCGTGTATGCATATGCGGATAAAATCTATTCCAGCCGTAAAATAGCCAAAGCGACCCGCGAAAACATCAATTTTATGTGGCTGACCGGCAACGTGCAGTTGGACTTTATGACCATCAATCGTTTCCGGGGCGAACGGTTGAACGGGATAATAGACGACATATTTACAGAGGTGGTGGATTTGCTGCTTCGCGAGGAATATATCAAGTTTGAAAACTACTTTTTAGATGGCACGAAAATAGAAGCGAACGCCAGTAAATACAGTTGGGTATGGGGAAAAAGCACGGCGAGGTACAAAGAAAACCTAAGGAAAAAGGTAATAGAACACCTGACAGCCATCAATATCATTGAGCAGGAGGAATCCGAGGAATATGGGGAAATGGATTTGCCTGAGATGGGAAACGGTAAGCCAATCGACAGCGAGAGCATCAGGGAAGCAGCGGCAAAAATTGATGAGAAACTCACGGTAAACCCAAAAGACAAAGCTTTAAAGAAAGCTAAAAAGACAATTGAAAAAGACTTTCTTCCGCGTATGGAAAAATATGAGCATCAGGAAGAGATTCTTAAAGAACGCAAAAGCTACAGCAAAACAGACATTGACGCGACCTTCATGCGGATGAAGGAAGACCACATGAAAAACGGTCAGTTAAAGCCGGGATACAACATTCAAATGGGAACGGAAAACCAATTTGTAATCGGCTTCAGTATGCACCAAAGACCGGGCGATACAAGTTGTATGAAACAGCATTTGGAGCATCTTAAAGAATTGCACGGCAAGCTGCCGAAAAATATAGTTGCGGACGCCGGGTATGGCAGTGAAGAAAATTATGAGTTTTTGGAATCAGAAAAAGTTGAGCATTTCGTAAAATACAATACATTTCACAAAGAGAAATCCAGTAAATGGCGAAAAGATATGACGAGGGTCCAGAATTGGTATTATGTTGAGGAACGGGATGAGTACATATGCGGATATGGGCGATATTTGAGTTTTTTGTATGAGAAGAAGCAGAAAAGCGAAAATGGATATGAGAGCCTGATTCGAGTGTATGAAAGTGAGGACTGTTCTGATTGCCCACTGCGCGATCAATGCGTTAAGGGGGAAAAGCCGGACGCCGACCGACGAATCTATATAAATCGTCGGCTTAATGAATTGAAAGAGATTGCAAAAGCCAATCTTGACAGCGAAAAGGGCTTGGAAATGCGATCTAAACGCCCGATTGAGGTTGAAAGTGCCTTTGGTGACATTAAGGGCAATTTTGGCGTGCGAAGATTTCTACTCAGGGGATTGGAAAAGGTGAAAATTGAGTGGGGACTTTATTCCATAGGGCACAACATGAGGAAAATTGCAGCGGCAAGGGGGTAATATCCCTTGCTTTTTTTCATATTAAGCATTGTTTATCTATCATTCAAAAAACCTCGCCCATCTTTTTCAGATGAACGAGGTTTTTGGCTTTTTTCGGAGGCTGCTTTGTTACAGCCCCTTTTAAAATCTGCGTCTTGTGATTTATCTGCGATAATGCTATAATATATTAGAAATTATCGAGTTTTAATTATGTAAATAATAAATAATTTAACGCGGGCTGCCCTTGTGCATATACTGTATCAGGGGTGCATTTAATGTTTGGCGAAATAATCTTTGATGCAACTGTAGCGCTACTCGCTGCGGTGGGCATTTCTGCGGTTATTTGGATGTTAATTGAGCTGGCTTTTGAGCGCAGCGCAATAAAAAAGAACATGTACATGTGCACGGTAATTGCGGCAAACGGTAAAACCGGCGATTTGCAGCATACAATCCGGTCTTTCGTCAGGGTGAACAGCGCCCCGAATGACAAGCACCAGCTGTTTATTGCAGATTTCGGGATGAATGACAAGGATATCGAGTGCGCGACGCTTGCGGCAAAACAGTACGAAAACATATTCCTAATACAA
>JAQUHC010000070.1 GCA_028683785.1 Oscillospiraceae bacterium | reverse complement strand
AGCTGCCACTTTTGCAATTGGTAAGATATAAGGTAATTGCGGTGTGGCACGATTATGTCCGGACTTGCTGTGGTGAGACCTTTATTGATTCTGCCAATGCTTACCGATTGATTCGAAACTCCGCTTACTTATTCTTTTCTGCAGATAATCCCCGGGACGGAATACAAGCTGTCATGGACAAGCTAAAACTACCGGAGGAAAAAGCAATCCAGGTTATACGGTCGGCAAAGCAGTTTAAATATGCCGACCGTATTGGGCAGGATGACCCGGATGGGAATCAAATTGCGGCAGGGGTTGTTTATGAATATGAGCTTCCGCCATCTCCATCTGCAGAGGATGACTATTGGCGAGTGGAGCGACGGAGTTCATTGATGGAGGAAGCGGCAAGGTTGTCGCCTAAGGAAGTACAGATCATCGAACAGACCATTGGTGTTTGCCTTACCTGCCTTGGATTGCTCCCGAAGAAAACATATGAACAGGTCGCCCTTTTACAGGGGGCAGCGGATGCTAGTGTCATCGAGAAAAGGCGCAAGAAAGCGTTAGCGAAACTGCGGGAGATATTATCTTAATATATTCTCGTTCAAAAGCGTAGAAAAGCCAAGGTGGAGCTTTGACATATGCGGTCTTTGAAGGTCATATGTCCATGCTTTTAGCAATGAGAAACTAATTAAAGTCTAAACTGAAAAAGAAAAAACCCGCTTATCCATATGGACAAGTGGGTTTTATGGAGCTGAAGACGTGATTTGAACACGCGACCTGCTGATTACGAATCAGCTGCTCTACCAACTGAGCTACTCCAGCATATTGAATTTTATTGTTATAAACTGCTTAGGATTTGCTTTCCAGAATGGTCCACCTTATCGACAATCAGAGACCTGTTCATTACGAGTGAACTGCTCTGCCATTGAGCCACATCAGCTTATTAAGTTGAAAGTGAAAGACTGTCACGAAAGAATATTACAAGGAGAAAACTGCAATCAAGATAAAGCCCGAAAAGAGGGTGAATACCAACGAAGACGAAACTGTCGTCAGACAAATGGCAACAGTAAGCTTTTTTAAAGCAATCCGCTTCTTTCTCGATTTGACGGAGCGAATAATACTAAGCACTGCACCGGCTAATGACAACAGACAAGCGATGATCAAAGATACTATTAAAATCGTTAGTAACAAACTGTAATCAGAAGTTGATACCGCCGATTCTGATTGTTCATATTCAGTTGAATTAAAAGCGCTGACAATAGCATAAACACACGAAAAAGCAAGTGCAATGCCACTGAGTATTTGAAGAATTGCAGCTGTAATAATGACAGGAGAACCAGACTGTTTGAGAGAAATAATTGACGGAATCAAGGTGATTGTTCCGACAACGGCGAAATAAGCAGATAGTAACAGCCAAGCACCAATGAATAAAAGTAGCAGCCCCATTACGGACCAGATTAATGGTAATGCAGCCATTTTTCGCTTCATCTCCCGAATTTTTTATTTCTGTTTGCAGCCACCTTTACCTACGGCACCAATGTTCTCCTGAACCGCTCCGGTTCTATATTCAGATTATGTGAATTGCTATCCTTATCAACAATCAGAAACCTGTTCATTACGAGTGAACTGCTCTGCCATTGAGCCACATCAGCGTTTATTGCAATAAATATAATACCAATCACTCATAAAAACCTTAAGGGATTTCATAACCTCGATAAGTATAACAAAACGCAACCCCGCCGTCAAGCACAATAATCGGCATGTGTTTATTACCGAAAAAACAAAATAATGGAAAGGAAGAATTATGAATAAAAGGAATGATTATATATCACTTGACATCAAATAACATTACATGTATTATGGTGGCAATAATAGCCGGTAAAAAGCATAAAAAAGCGGCTGAATAATCCGCACGAAAAATGAAAGGAGTATGTTATGGCTACAAAGCAATGCACAAAAAAACTATTCCGCGCGACTCTGGCCTTGGCAATGTGTCTGATATTGGCGGCACCATTGTTTGTTGCTCCCGTTTCGGTGAGCGCATTCACCGGAGGCAGTTACACCGAGGTTGATTATTCAACCCCCATGGCACTTAATACTACGGTTACGGGTTCGGTAGACGGTGAAGATGAATATATCGATACCGAATACTGGTTTTTCTATCTCGATTCAGGGTATACAATCAACCTTACAGCCGGCAAATCATATATGTTTTCTTATACATTGAACACAAAAAATAAGGAACAGGAAGATATGGAGCCGGCCATCGCTGTTCTTACCGGCGGTGAGTTTGCCGGCTATGGCGCTGATTATAACGGCGACTGTCTTGCCCATGCAGAGAGCGACTTTTATGATCCGACCGCAAAGATAATGACATATTTTGCTCCTGAAACCACCGGTGAATATCGCGTGTTAGCGGGATGCTACCTGTTTGATGGGAGCCAAGATATTGGGGTTGACACAAAGTTAACAATTATAGAGATCGGAACATCCTTTAAATGGGAAGCAGACCTTGTTGGGGAAGATGTCGGGGAGAGTATGTATACGGCAGCATATTATACGGCATCGGCGCAGGATGGAACAATCTATACAATAACCAACACCGACCCGGATGAATGGGATCCGTCAAATCATTGCTCAGGAGTGTATACGCTTTCTGCCTTTTCCTCGGATGGTGAAAATCTGTGGAATTATGACCTGACGCTGCCATCATACTCACAACCGTTGGTTGGGGCGGACGGGACCATTTATGCTGCGACAATAAGCAAGGATACAAGCAGCCAAGAGGGCCTATTCTGCTCATCTCGTATTGTGGCTTTAAATCCGGACGGAAGCGAAAAATGGGTCAAGGAATATGAGGTTGAGTGTAAGCACAAAGATGATTGGATATATTTTGGCTTTTGCGGTCAGATGGCTCTATCAAAGGACGGCATATTGATACTCAATTTCTATGAACTTACGATTTTAGCGGTAGATGTAAACGACGGCGGCGAGATTTTATGGGAAATAGGCGACAAGGGAGAAACACTTTATTTTCCATCATACAACACATGGTCGAGTCCGGTCATCTATCAGGATATCGTCTATATTCCGCTTAAATATTGTATTAATATAGAAAACAATTATGAATACTTTTATGGGGTAGCAGCCTATCAGCTTTCTGATGGTCAGGAGCTTTGGCATGTATGGGTTGATAACTGCTGCGGGGCGGCTGATTGCAATATATCGGTGGATATAGACGGGACAATTTATCTTGTGGGTGACGGAGGGGCGCAAATCGGAGACGATTGGTTAAATTGCCCGGTTTATTCCATTAGTTCCGACGGCGTCGTAAATTGGGTAATGGACCTTGATATGTATGACGAAAATAGTTTCCAAACCGCAATCAATGGTGATTATCTTTATGTCAGCAGTGAATCCAGCATATATACTCTGGATAAAAGTACCGGCGAATTGTTAGGGGAAATTGATGTTTTTGGCGATTGTATTTATTCACTTACCGCGCTCAGTGACGGCAGCTTTTTAGTGCTGTCCTTTGATTATGAAGATGAATATGTTTACTATTATTCAAGAGTATCTCCGGACGGCAATGTTACAGAATGGTATTCGCTAACAGCAAGCCAGTGGGGACATTATGATGGAGAAGAGCCGTTGGGTACCGTGACCAAGGACGGCTATTATGTCATTGCTACAGGTGAAAAAATGTACTGCTTTGATTTGGAAGCGACATTGGCTGCCGGCTGGGCACAGAATTCCGGAAACAGTGCCTACACCAACTCAATGGAATCCCACAGCATTGCGTTTGTGTCCAACGGAGGTTCGGACATTACCTCGCAGACGGTTTGGACCGGATATAACATCGAAAAACCGGTCGATCCCACACGGGAAGACCAAGTCATTTCGGAAACGACCACAAGGGCTTTCACATTTGACAAATGGTATACAGACGAGGAATGTACAAAACCGTATGACTTTTCATTAGCGGTTATGGCTGATGTCACACTGTACGCCGGATGGTCGCACACCGATACTGTAGAGGACTCCAAGCCGGAACCCAATTTGGATGGCTCGGATGCAGATTCGGGCAAATCGGGTTCGGATGCTGACAAGTCAGGAACCGTTTCCCCGCCGACAGGCGAATGTGACAACCTGATTTTGTGGTCGATGTTTGGTACGATATCACTGGCAGTCCTAAGCGGTACGAAAGTCAGCCGCAGAACCAAAAAACCGATTTAAAAAGGTGTCCGACGGATCGCAATAAGAAAACGCAGGAAAAATTATTCCGGGTGTAGAATGAATGTACCGCTAAATTTTATTTGGTGGCGTAGGGGAGGATTCTATATCCTCCCGAATGTTTGCGCCGGCATTTAACCGAACAATCGTTATATTTGAACGGGCGGATATGGAATCCGCCCCTACCATCTACCATCTGTCATCTGCCCTTATCTCCCGGGATTTTTTTAACATGGCCAGTTCCTCCCCGATATATTTAAAAACCGGAGCTGCTTTACCTCCTGTGCCGGCGGTATCTTCAGCCAGCACGGTTATTACATATTCGGGGTTTTCCGCGGGGTAAAATCCCGCAAACCATCCTTGTAAAATGGTTTTATCGTTTATTTTTATTCCTGTTTCCGCCGTCCCTGTTTTTCCGCCCGCTCCGTCATCAAATGGGCGAGCAGATAAACCGGTGCCGTTTTCAACCGCATATATCATAAGCTGACGAAGCATGTTTGCTGTTTTCTTTGAAAAAATCGTCTGAGCGGGAGCGGGGGGGATTTCGGTTACAACTCCGTCGGCATCAATCGTACCTTTTTGCAAGGTCGGTCGTATAATATCGCCGTCGTTTACCACGGCTGCGACCAACTGGGAGATATGAACCGGAGAGGCCATCAGGCTGCCCTGCCCGAATGCAAGGTTGCCGACCGCAGCGGGTGATATGAGCTCTGTATCCGAGGGAAGCACCGCCCTGGCGGTTTTCCATCCTTCCGCAAGGAAAATGGGTCTGTCAAAGCCCAAAGCGACAGACATATTACCCAGAGCAGAGCCTCCGGCTAATAATGCCAGCTGTATAAAGTAGGGGTTGCAGGACTGAGCAAATGCATCAGGCAGGGCTAGAGTGCCATGCCCCAGTCGATTATGACAGTGGAATTTTATACCCCCGATTTCGATACATCCGGAACAACCGAATTTAGTATTGACAGGGATGTTTGCCTCAAGGGCGGTACAGGCTGTAACTATTTTGAATACAGAGCCGCAGTTATAATTGCTCAGTGCGCGGTTGATCAGAGGTGAATCGGGGTTTTTAAGAGCGGCTGCCAATGTGTCGGGCTGAAAGTCAGGCAGACTTACCATGGCTGCAATCCTACCGGTTTTGGGCTCCATCACAACCACTGCACCCTTGGTGATGTACTTTTTTGCCACCGTCTCGGCGATCTTCTGAATATCCATGTCGATGGTCAGAATAACACCGGCTTTTGATTGATTTAATGTGTCTGATATGACCGGCGCAATCCCTTCCAAAGGTCTTCCGACCGCATCAACCGTATAGGTTACGGTAAGCTTTCCCGCGGATTGAGAAAGCAGTTCGTCAAACATAAGCTCGGCTCCGGTTGCTCCCGCGATGCCGTCACCGTCAAGATAACCCACAACATGAGGGGCAAGAAGATTACCGCTATAACGTATCGGTGTTTTATATATGGTCAGACCCTCGGCCGGAGAGGGAAGGGTATCAACAGCCGAAACAACAGGCTTGCCCTGTTGCAGTCGGGAGGTTAAATCATCCAAAACCGCGCTGTCAACGCAGTCTGCCAGCGCGGCGACAGCCTTGGGATTTTGGGTAACCGAAACACGATATTCGGTTTCACCGTTGACAAAAGGGCGAAGATGGCTGTCATAAATGGTCCCGCGAGTATTTGCCACAACAACCGTAAGGCCGGCCTGCCTCTCGGCCGCCTGCCGCAAAGAGCGACCCGACAAATCGTATATACGCAGCATAAGGCCGCCCATTATTGCCAGCACAATTATAAAAGATATTATCGCTCTCTTATGCATAGTTCGATCCCCATTTTTATTTAATTCTGAATGCTCGCATGATATATGTCTATAAATCAATTTTGCCCCCGAGTTTGATTTATAATCATGATTTACTGTGATAATAATTTAATTTATAAACATAGATAATATCCAAGTCCGTTATATATCTTCTTATTATGATTTTTCTATATATTTATTTTAAATTAGTATGAGAATTGATAAATAATCATATACAACAATTTTATTAAAACACAAAGGCAAGCTGAGTATGATTTCAGCCTGCCTTTATGTTTGGATATGTGATCAGTATAATTGGTTAGCGACAACTCTGCTTTTTTATTTCAACCGCCTGTTTTGCTTTGACGACAATATTTTCGGCTGAAAGCCCGTATATTTTCAGCAGTTCCAAGGCCGGGCCGGACCGACCGAAGGTGTCATTGACCCCGACACGCATCACCGGAACGGGAAGTGCTTCACCTACAGTCTCGGCAACCGCGCCGCCCAAACCACCGATTATGGTGTGTTCTTCCGCCGTGACAATTGCACCCGTTTCGGCAGCTGCTTTAAGAACAATATCCCTATCCAGCGGCTTTATGGTTGCCATGTTGATAACTCGAGCTTTAATACCCTCGTTTTTTAAAAGTTCGGCAGCGGTTAGAGCCTCTGCAACCATCAATCCGGTAGCGATAATCGCAACATCGGTCCCCTCGGTAAGCTGCATACCCTTGCCTATGGCAAAATCATAGGATTCGTCAAATAATATCGGCACGGCAAGCCGTCCAAAACGCAGATAGACAGGGCCATCAAGCTTCATTACCGCCCGCATAGCCTTTTTTACCTCGACAGCATCAGCAGGGTTTATAATGGTCATTCCGGGAATGGTACGCATCAGGGCAATATCCTCACAGCACTGGTGGGTTGCTCCGTCTTCACCCACCGAAATTCCCGCATGGGTTGCGCCTATTTTTACCGGCAGATGGGGATAGCCGATGGAGTTGCGCACCTGTTCGAATGCTCGCCCCGCGGCAAACATTGCAAAGGTGGAGGCGAAAACCTGCTTGCCCGATGTAGCAAGCCCTGCGGCAATGCTCATCAAATTTTGCTCGGCAATACCGACATTGATAAAGCGGTCGGGGAATGTCTTGCGGAACATTCCGGTTTTTGTAGCCGACGAGAGATCGGCATCCAGTACAACCAGATCGGGGTATTCGGCTGCCAACGCGACAAGGTTTTCCCCGTAAGCATCACGTGTTGCCTTCTTAATTATCTCAGCCATCATACCGCCTCCTCATATTGTTTAAGCTGTGCAGTAAGCTCCTGCATTGCCTGCTCATATTGCTCCTTGTTCGGGGCAGTGCCGTGCCAACCAGCCTGATTTTCCATAAAGGAAACCCCTTTGCCTTTAACGCATTTCAGAATTATGGCGGTGGGCTTTCCTTTATATTTTTTGGCGGCAGTTATTGCCTGATCAATCTGCTCCACATCATGCCCGTCAATGGTAATTACATTAAACCCGAATGCCGCGAATTTATCGGTGATGGGATACGGAGAGTTCACATCGTCCAACGTCCCGTCAATTTGCAGATTATTGTTATCAATAATCAAGCACAGATTGTCCAGCTTTTTATGAACGGAAAACATGGCTGCTTCCCAAATTTGACCTTCCTCAAGCTCTCCGTCACCCAATATGCCGTAAACACGATAGTTTGAACCGTCAAGCTTGGCGGCAAGTGCCATACCGCAAGCCGCCGAGGTACCCTGCCCAAGCGAACCGGTGGACATATCAACACCCGGTGTTCCCTTCATATCGGGGTGCCCCTGTAAATGAGAGTCGACATGGCGAAAGGTTGGTATATCCTCCATTGGGAAATATCCTTTTAACGCCAAAGCCCCGTATAAGGCGGGCGCGGTATGCCCCTTGGATAAAACCAGCCTGTCCCGCTCCTTCCATTTGGGGTTGGCGGGGTCTACCCGCATATGTACGAAATACAGAACAGCAAGTGTTTCTGCAATCGAGAGCGAACCGCCGGGATGACCGCTTTTAGCGTTGTAGACGCCTTCAATAATGGCCATGCGTATTTTGGTAGCGGTAATCAAAAGCTCCTTTTTAGTCAGTGCATCCAATAATATTGCCTTCCTTTCAATTGTCCCTGAAAATATTTTTGGGAGTATTTGTTATAGTTTTGGAATAATGATTAATCTCGGGCAAAGATTGTGCTTTTGCAGGACATGCCGGTGAAAACTTGAGCATGCCCAGTATATCACAACGGGGGGATTAAGAGCAATAGTTATGGAAATGTTTTTAGTTCGGCGGGACAACCAGCCGGTAATAATCTCTGTCTAATACTAAGGCCGAATACGTAAATTTATCGTTGACAATTTTATTTATCTCGTGAGCATAGTTTTCGGGGAGCGGGTCGTCTGTAATCCTTTCAAGAGAATCGGCTGGGGCGTTATAGCATGCCTTATCGGTTATCCAGCTTCGGTTGCCGAAGATTACAAGCGGGGGAGAATCGGACATAATATCCTGACCCATAAGCAGGCGGGAATCATATTCCAGCCCGAAAAGGTTTGATAATGTAGGGATGATATCAAGACTTGAACATACCCTGTCTATCGTTATCGGCGTCATACCCTTTTTCCAGAGTATCAGGGAGCTTTTATACAGCTCAAAATTATTTTCTACAGGATGCCCTGCCAGTTCATCCAAGTTTTCCTTTGTAAGCCCGTACGGGTAATGGTCAGCGCTCATGGCGATTACGGTTTTGTCTGCCACGCCCGCCTGCTCGAGCCGTTCAATCAGCAGTTTCAGCGCCCGGTCAAGCTCGATATTACATGCAAGATATGCCTTGACCGGCTCACTGTACGGCAGTGCATCAACAAACTTTCTGTTTTTATTCGCCATCTGATTTCCGTAAAAGCTGTAATTCAAATGGCCGCTCACCGTAATATAATAAACATGAAATTTCTTGTCGTTTATAAATTCGGGAGTGGTCACATCAACCATTTCTAAATCGGATTCAGGCCATTGCTTGGTAATATTCAGCCCGTTTCCGACCCCTTTATAATCATATCCCATGTTTGGATGTGATTTGTCACGCTCATAATAGGAATAGGTATGGTTATGATAAGCGCGGGAGCTATAGCCCAGCCTTGAAAACTGGTTTCCCATAGCAAACGGCAGGTGATTTTTATATGACCGGAAGAGACTCCAGACCCCCGATTTCGGAAGGAGTCCGGTGCATGCGACATATTCGCCGTCAATTGTACTGACTCCCCAGACCGGGTTATAAAAATCATCAAACTTGAAGCCTTGATTTGCCAACATATAAAGGGTGGGGGTTAAGTCCTTATCAACGACATAGTGCGAGTATGATTCGGCGGTAATAAAAATTAAATTGCAATCCTTGAACAGCCCTGTATATTTATTTTTCACGGTGGGCTGAACGGATGCAAAATAACCGTGCATATTTTTTATGGTTTTGTCCTTTTCTTTCGCGATAAGGGAATTAAAATCGATATCCATAACATTCGGGCGGTAGACATGTAGATCAGCCGGATGAGTGGGCTGCCCCTCGGACTGCTCCCCGCTGCTGGGGGTTGAGTCCTCTTCGGATGGTTGGGGCAGAGGCTTGGGTGCCGGGTTATTTTTGGGCGGATTAAATCCAAATATTAACCGCTTAAAATCCAGCCGCATGGTTGTAAGCATCCCCAGCTTTTGCATAGACAATTCGGGTGCCGAAGTGCGGAAATACAGGTCGTAGGGTGAATATATCTGATTTCCGGTTATATTCATAAAAAGAAGCGGGAAAAAGTGCATGACAATAAAAAGGGCGATAGATATACAAAGATATCGCCGGATAAGCGGATAAAATCTGAACTTTTTTAAGCCAAACAGCAACATAACAGCCAGGGGGACAAACATCGGAATGATTATCGGGAGGCTTTTGAGTATTGCGGTCAGAATTTGCTGCCAGAATTGAAGCACTTGGCCGGTTCCCGTTAAGGAATATAACGATAAGAAGGTGTGGAATACAGAGTGATACACAACCTGGGTTGCATATATAAGGGTATAAATCAAAATCAATGCCCAGGATAAAAATCTGTTTATCTTTAAAGGGAAAAAGGAGGATAATACAAAAATCAGTATGCCTGCAGGTATTGCATAAAGGACCGAATATAATGTTCCTATACTGAAAAGAGAGCGGTAAATCCATATTCTGAAAAGCAGTTCAAGATAGGCAAAAGAAGCGATATGAAACAAAAGCCGCGCATACGGTGTTTTGAAAAATGCGCATGAAGAATCAGGCATATTGAACCGCCGTTTAACAAGTCTCATAGCCTTGCACGCTTCTTTCAAAATGATTACGTTATTATTTACGATATTATACTAAATCCATTTTAAAACATTCCAGAATAGAGCGATGCGTTCCTAATACTAATTTAAATTAAATTAGTATAGGAAGAACGCGCCATGAGCGATAATTATGGAATAGTTATAGTTGGATTTAG
>JAQUHC010000069.1 GCA_028683785.1 Oscillospiraceae bacterium | reverse complement strand
GATTATGTGTATTTCTTTGAGTGGCTAAAGGTTGAAGACGAAAAAGAAAGCCCAAACCGCAAACAAATCCGAGAGGACTGCATCAGCCTTGAATATTTTATAAAAGGTCTATGCAAAAAGGACGTTCTGCTGGACTATATTGAAAACTTCATCCTTTACGACCGCCGCCGTACAAAAATTATCGCGAAAAATCACCAGTTCTTCGGCGTCAATAACGCTTATAACGCTTTTCTTGAACGTGAGAAACGCCACGGCAAGTTGGGCGTATTTTGGCATACGCAAGGCAGCGGCAAGAGCTATTCTATGGTGATGCTTGCCCGTAAAATCAAGCGAAAATGCACCGGCAACTATACTTTTCTTGTTGTCACAGACCGAGACGATTTGGACACACAGATTTATAAAAACTTCCTGCGTACCGAGTTTATAACAGATAAAGACAAGGTGCAGCCGGCTAACAGCAAACAGCTGCGTGAGGAATTGAAAACGAATAAACCAATTCTTTTTACTCTGATACATAAATTCCGTTATGACAAAGGCAAGAAATATCCGGTGCTATCCAAGCGTGATGATATCATCGTTATTGTAGATGAGGCGCACCGCACACAATATAAGGATTTGGCTGAAAACATGCGTAACGGTCTGCCTAATGCGCAGTATCTCGCGTTTACAGGCACGCCGCTGCTTGGCAACAAGAGACTGACCAATTCGTGGTTTGGCGATTATGTCAGCGAGTATAACTTTTCTGAATCCATCAAGGACAACGCCACAGTTCCGCTTTACTATGTCAAGCGTGTGCCGGAGGTGGAATTGCAGAACGATTTCCTCGATTCCGATTTTGCAGATATTCTGGAAGAAGAAAATCTGACTGAAGCCGAGCAGCTCCGTCTTGAAAACCACTATGCCAAGGAACTTGAGGTCATCAAGCGTGATGACCGTTTGGACTCGATTGCCCAGCATATCGTATATCATTTCCCGCGAAGAGGTTTTCGCGGTAAGGGAATGGTCATATCGGTAGATAAGTTTACTGTTGTGAGGATGTACGATAAGGTTAGCTTCTACTGGAAGGAAGAAATTAAAAAACTCAACAAGCAGATTTCGCAGACTACCGATGAGGATGAGAAACTACGCCTTAAAGATATCATCAACTATATGCGCAAGGTTGAAATGGCGGTTGTCATCAGTGAAGATGCTGATGAGGAAAAGAAATTCACTACCAAAGGGCTTTCAATAAAGCTACACCGGGAACGCATGAACAGAATTGATGAATACGGCTTTGATATTGAGGATAACTTCAAAGATCCGGACAACCCGCTTCAGCTGGTGTTTGTTTGTGCCATGTGGCTGACCGGATTTGATGCACCGTCCGTTTCAACACTGTACCTTGACAAGCCGATGAAGGGCCACACGCTGATGCAGACCATCGCCCGTGCAAACCGTGTATACGGCAACAAGGAATGTGGCCTTATCGTCGATTATCTGGATGTTTTCAAATATCTGAAACGTGCTCTCGCTGATTATGCAGCGAGCGACAACGATGATGTGCCGGTTAAAGATATCGATAAGCTGCTCTCCCAACTTACAGAGAGTATAGAAATAACCTTCAAGTTCTGCCTTGCTCACGGCGTAGATTTGAAAGCTGTTGTGGATGAGCAGGATGTGTTCAGAAACCTTGCTCTTTTTGAGGATTATGCCAATATCATTGTAGGTAATGACGATGTGAAAAATGAATTTAGCGTTCTTGCCAATACGGTGGACAACCTGTATGAGTCTCTGCGTCCGGATATCTTTAAAATGAGCTTTGACCCGATTTATAAAGAAGCCATTTTATATTTGAAAGGAATCATCGATGGCAAAATCCGCCCTGAGAAGATAGAGTCTGCGCAGGCAAAGATAAACGAATTACTCGATCAAAGCGTTATTACATCCGCCGATGCTCGCAAATATACTATTAATGAAGCCGGCAAAGAGTTGGATCTGTCGAAAATCGATGTGGATGAACTCCGGGAACAATTTAAGAAATTGCGCAATAAAAATCTTGCCATATCTAACTTGCGAGAATTGATTGAGGAAAAACTGAAAAAAATGCTGCGTCGGAATGTTACCCGCACACAGTTTGCTGAGCGCTTCCGTAACATCATCGATGAATATAACGCTGGCGGTTCCCAAAACGATGACTTTTATGAAAAACTACTTGAATTGATGGAACAGTTATTTGAGGAAGAACAGCGCCATATCAAAGAAGAACTTTCTGAAGAAGAACTGGAAATATTCGATTTGCTCCGCAAAGAGCATTTAACACAGGCGGAGGAGAAAAAAGTCAAACTGGCGGCGAAGGAATTATATAACACCCTGCTTGCAAAGAAAAAAGATTTATTCGTTGTCGGCTGGCAAAACGACCCGCAGCCAAAAGAGCGTGTTAAAAGCGAAATAGTTTCTGTGTTAAGCACATTTTTGCCGGAGAGCTATGATCGGGAGATATTCTTGCATAAGAGCAATGTGGTATTTGACCACATTGTCGACCAAGCGATAACCGGATATAACTGGGTAGCGGCTTAAGCATAAGTAAAGACAACACTCAGGTTTTAGGCACATCGTAAAATTTTGTGTAAACACATGTTCTATTCAGACTGGAATATAGGAAATAAGCAGAGGATTTGCGAAGGAAATCAGATGGTCGCATTGCCTGTATTCACCGTTCCGGTCATGGGGAACCTTGACTTCCATTTCGCCAAGCTGCGTTTTTACCGTCTTTTTTGAATACCTGTTTCGGTAATTTTTCGACATGGCAATTTCTTCATCGTTCGACATATGGTTACTTTTTTCATAACCGAGTGTTTCATCCAGTTCACTTTCCATTACCTGCTAGAGTACATCCCGGAACATCTTTTCTTGCTTACATCACTTCGGTTTTGCTGCTGAAATTTTGGATGTTTACGAACTCTTTCATCATTTCGGCTGGTGTCTGGTGTCTTTTCCATACAAAAAGCTTCCTTTTAGATTTGAATTATTTCTTCCCTAATTCTTGTCTGAAAAGAAGCTTCTCATTCACTTTTACACAAAATTTTCCGTGGTCTCGCTTCCAGCCGCATATACAACCTACCGGCTTCAGTCAGTAGTAGTTCAGTTATGCACACGAAGCTAGTCGCCTCTTCTATTTGCGATAGGTCAATTCGCTTAAACCTAAAATACATCTTATTTATGCTGCATCCGGGTTTCTCCGACTATATCGATGGAATATATGCAACGCCGCAAACAATAAACAGTATGGCTAACCCATTTTCAGCAAAAAGCACCATTTCTATAATTCGGTAATCAATTTAGATAAAAATTCCCTTTCAGGTTTTATAGTTGAATGAATTTGAAAAGATATCTTATCTAACAGGCTCTTAGATGGAGAGATGGTATATTTAAGCGCTAAATTGAAAACGATTTTTCCTGATTCAATCAAAGACTGATAGGTGTTCATCCATTCATCCGAATTTAGGTATCCACATTTGATTAAATAAAATATTCTCTTTTGCATAATCTCTTTATGTTCTTGAAATACTTTGAACTTTCTCAAATCTAAAGCTCCTGTTGCCCGAGTTACCTCTATAACCTCATCGATGGTTTCCCAAACATTTAACCCATATCTTGCTACTTTATCATCAAAACCACCTGGGTTCTGACTGTTGATGTACATAGAAAGCGAATCTTTTAATCTTTCTATGTCCAACGTATATTGGAAATCTACATCGTTTGTTAAAAACTTTATTTGATTTCGAGTTTTCATACTATAAAAAGCATTCTCAAAATCGTCATAATCTATCTCAAATTCCTGGTATATTTGGTTATCGTTATATCCGATTGACAAATATTTTTTATCTTTTCGATTATACCCGTATAGGATATAATCATGTTCAAAATATCTTTTAAGATATGAGCTTTTTCCTTTTATGTAATATTCATTATAATATCCATAAATATATTTTCCTTGGTCAATCATATCTTCTATCATCCGGTGCATATCAAAATACTTCTTGACATATTGAATATCCTCCTTTTCAATGTCTTCGAAATAGCAGACATTAGGGCGAAAAGGACCTTTCGGGTAATAATACCACTTATCAATATAATAATCGATCATACAATTCGAACCATACAAATCATGATCTCGTACTATTTGAATATATTTATTAAAAAATCCATTTTGATAACTGGTATTGGTAAAAAGAATACCCAAAGCAAATGCATGCCATTGGTAGGATTTTATGATGGGGTCTATTATAAATGGTAGTCGTTTCATCTTACTGATATCCTTTCATTGATATTATGTTTGTAGCTGATATATGAATTTATCTACTCGGTTGGCGTTTTGTTGAAATATCATGAGAAAAGAAAATCGAAAATCTTTTCGTACCAATCAACTTCAGGGTTATAACCATTTTTCTACTGACCTCTTAGAAATACAAGTCCGGATACTTCAAGTTGTAAAAGTGTACAAATATGCTGCACCCTCTTATAAGTATTATGATTTATTATTCTGTTCATACCATTTGCAACATTGACCATAATAACCAATTAGTGTATTTCTTTCCTGCGCATATGCAGTATTTACATCAGCCAACATCCTATATAGTAATAACTTATCGGATGTTTGCTCACATTTTAAAGACATTAAATACCACTTATTAAATCTCTCACAGCAAGTTTCATATATTTGAATATCTTCTAATATTCGCAGGTCATTAATCTCCCACTTTTTATATATATAATTCATAGACAAAAGTATCATATTCCTATGTTCATGCATTTTTTTAAGTATACTCGTCAAACTATAGAAATTATCGGTAAAATACTTATTTTCAATATACATGCAAATAACCTTTTCCAAACCATTCATGCAACCAAGTCCAGTATAATATACAGGTGCATCATATGTGCTCATTGTTTCGCTCAATGTAGAAATAGTAACTTGTTTACCATAGAACTCTTCTTGAATTTTATCCAATGCCATATAAACACACTGATCTGTTGAGTAATCATCTTTTAATGAATAAGATATAAACGGATACTGATACTTAATAGACATATCTATTCTGAAATTTGGATTTGTTTTATAGTACTCAATCAATAGTGGAAAAGATTTTTCTATATATTGATATGAAATTTCACCTTTAGTGAAAATACGGTTATTCATTATTGGAACATTAAATGATTGTTTTACATCATTATACCCATATATTAACACTTCATGAAAACGCGGTTGGTTAATGTTCTGTATATTCATGTTAATACCCAAGAGAACATAGTTGCCATTATCAATGTTTTGTTTAATGATGGATACAATATCTTCTTGTTTCACTTCAAAAATATTAATAATTTTTGCATGTAATATATCATCATAGTAAGAAGGTCTATAATGTGTAGACCATTCACCAAAGTAAGCACAAAAACAATTATCCATATATAGTCGAAAATGTGAAGCTAACCAAGCCTCTGCATGTTTTGATGTCTGTATAATAGCCAATTTCTCAAAAGTCCAACATTCTGATACTACTACCGCATCTTCAATTATAATAGGTAACTCCTTTTTCATTTATAGATAACACTCCTAATTATTAATACATTTCGATAACTATATTATAAATATAATATCTTTACTATAATTTATTTATATATTAAATAACGAGATTTATCGATCATTATAATATGGTATAACCTATAAGTAATAATTTTTGCTAATCAAAGCCAATGTCATTAACACCTTTTGTTGATATTGTTTTTGATTCATGAGAGTGAAAAAAGTGAACTCCATTTCCAACATGGCCGCAAAAGCCGGGGGTTTCCGTATGGGAGGGTAAACGTATTATTTTTGTTCCATATGTAATATCATCATTATTATCCATGATAGAATAAATCCCAGTTTTTTGAAATATACTTTTTCCTGTTGCCATTAAGCCGAAATATCCTTCTCTTATTTTTGAGTTTTCATGTTTAAAAATCAAATTCCCATCCATATAAAAACTCACTTCTTTTCCCTTTGAAAGCACCTTAACATGATATGTTATACTAGGTTGGATTCCCAGATGTTCGCGTGCAATTACATTATTGGGTTCCCATAATATTGCGTAACCGGAATCTGCATCAAGACAAATACAATAAAAGTCTTCAAGATAACGGCTTGACTTAAAGACTATACCCGGTGCACCGCGCTTGCTTAGAACGGTAATCTGAGTTTCATAAACAAAATCATTGCCCACATTATCAAAGAGAACAAACTCATGGTCGCCATTACCTTTTAATCCATGATTCGTTTCTTTCCATTGCCCCTCATATGCTGTTGATGTTGTGAAATTTGTTTTAAACCCTGAATCAATACAAGTACATTTGCAGACCATAACAATATCGCCTTTTTCATTTACAGCCTGTAAAACAGCCGTTCCGGGCTTCCGGTGATATAAAAGAGTTTCCGTTTTTGTAGATTCAACATCAAGTGTGCATACATCGTTATTATTGCTTGTCCACAATAATGAGTCATCGGTAAGAATATCTGAATTTCTAAGGAATACACAGCTTTCCTTTTTCACTGTCGCCTCAAATTCGAACGGACAGTCTTCTAAATCTTCATCTATAATCACGGGTTGTAAATCATATCTTGTGTTAATATTTTTAATCAGAAAATTTAAAACACAGCGATCTAATATTTCCGCTTTTTTAGTTGATTCCACTATTCTTTCGATTAACTTAGAATCCTTGGTTATGATATATTTTGTGTGAAGATTTTTAGCTAACAAGGCGTATTTAACCGCTTTTTTATAATTTGTATAAATATATTGCGGATATCGGATATATCCCATCTGGGCTAAGCGTTTTATACGCATTAACATAATCTGTTTATGTTCGTGACATACATGCAGCGGGTGTGTATCCGTTTTATCAGGGTTCTGAGCTAGAAATGTTTCAAGATAATAATAAATATTTTTATATACTTCAACACCATAAACAGAGGAATATCTAACAAATTCCCAACGACCATGAGGATTTATTATGGAATTTGTACTCGTTGAGTTTAAATAGTCCTTTATACCTTGAATGATATAATCGATACTTATTGGAAGATCGCCATACCTATTATAATATGATATTATTTCAATCCCATTTACAATATTATTATGGTTATGCTCTTTATTGGCAGACTCATATCCAAGTTTTAGATCTTCAAAATTTATGGTGAAATATGTATATTTGTTATCGTTACTGTACTCGGCAACATGAAACTGTCGTTTATCAGAATCATATCCATATATAAACATATCATGATTTACATGATATGAATTATAAGCATTCATGCATGGGATAAAATACCTATCATAATCGATATACGCGTAGCAATCCTTATTTATACAATAGATTAAAAAGTCAATAATACTATCCCATTTGTCCTTGATAAATTTATCGTTTACTCTTTGATAATATATAAGCGGACATGATTTCCAAACAGAATACGGGAAGTAATAATCAATCCGAAAAAAATTATTTTTGTCGGAAGGCGGCATGGCATATAATTGTATATAGTTATTCATTAACCAACCTTCAGATTCCTTATGATCAAGAATTATTGACAACAAATCTGAATGATAATGATATGATGTAACCGGAGGATAATGCATCGGCATAATTTTGATATTACTATGTTGTTTTCGTTTCCTGCGCCAATCAATTAATGTGTTATACGATAACTCAAGCTGATGTGCAGCTTTATTTACTCCTACCTCATCTGAAAGTCGGATAGCTTCTTCTTTAAACTGCTTGTCATATCTGTTCTTCACTATGTCCTCCTTATTATCTCGTTTTATCTCGGTTGAGAATGTAATAATCTATATTTAAGTCGGTGCGAATCCGGATGATTTCACAAAAGTTCTACCGCCATATTTTTAATATCACTTTCAGGTAACTGAATTAATTCAATATTTTTACACTGACTGCAAACAGAAATGATATAAACACCTTTTTCAAAGGATTTAATGAACTTGGAAATGTAATTATCGAAAATATCAAATGAATAAAGCGGCATTAATAAACCTTTGCTATCATATTTAATATATGATTCCTTTTTAGTCCAGACTTCATAAAACCGTTTATCTATATCATTCATTGCTTGCATTATGTAATCCATTTCACTTTTAGTAAAAAAGCGCTTTGCTATTTTCAAGTCTGCAACTTTGACTTTTTCAATATCCACACCTACAAGCTTGTCAGATACAGCTATTGCTATGGCATTCCTCGTATGAGACAGGTTAAATTGAAAATCAGGGTATCCTTTTAAATACGGTTTGCCATATTCGTTTTTCTCAAATGTGATTTCCTTATTATTTATATTAAACATTTCACAAATTATAGTTCTAACAAAAACCTCTGAGTATAGGCTAAGTTTCTTATCAATATCAAAATGAAACCGCATGATTCGTTCCTGCTTTTCTTTGGAAACTGATAATAATAACCTATTAAATTCATCTATATCGATTACTTCGCTTATTTCAATAAAATATAATTTTGTCACATTCCGTTTCCTTTTAAAATATAATTATCTAATTTAAAATATCTTTCAGCTTGTCCACCATATCCGTCTTTTCCCACGCCGCGTTTAAATCTTCGCGTCCCATATGGCCATAGGAAGCAAGGGATTGATAAATTGGCTTTCTTAAATCCAGATTCTTAATGATTGCCGCCGGTCGAAGATCAAATAATTTATGTACCGCATTAGCAATTTCACTATCTGAATATTTTCCTGTACCGAAAGTATCTACCATTACAGAAACAGGGTGAGCAATGCCGATACCATAAGCGATTTGTATCTCGCATTTTTTCGCTAACCCCGCAGCCACAATATTTTTGGCAACATAACGAGCGGCATAAGTAGCACTTCGGTCTACTTTGGTCGGGTCTTTCCCAGAAAACGCACCGCCACCATGCCGTGCGTATCCGCCATATGTATCGACAATAATTTTGCGTCCGGTAAGTCCGGTGTCTCCCTGCGGACCGCCGACTACAAACCGGCCGGTTGGGTTGATATGTATTTTGGTGTCCGTATCCATCATATTCTTCGGAATAATCGGCTTTATGACTTTTTCGATGATGTCTCTGCTCAATATATCCATGTCTACGTCCGGTTGATGCTGTGCTGACACAATGATAGTGTCTATTCGTTTAGGAATGCTGTCCTCATATTCCACCGTCACTTGTGTCTTACCATCAGGACGAAGATAGGGTAAATCACATGATTTTCGCACTTTCGCAAGCTGTTTGGCTAATTTATGCGCAAGCGAAATAGGCATCGGCATCAACTCAGGCGTTTCATCTGATGCATAACCAAACATCATACCTTGATCTCCTGCTCCATACAGATCTTCTTCTGTTTTTGAGCCGGACTTGGTTTCTTTTGATTGATTAACACCTAAAGCGATATCCGATGATTGTTCATCAATAGAGGTATTAACCGCGCAAGTATTGCCATCGAATCCTTGTTCCGGACTATCATAACCGATTTCCTTCAGCACACCGCGTACAATCTTCGGGATATCCACATAACAAAATGTACTGATTTCTCCCATTGCATTGATTTGACCTGTAGTGCAGAAAGTTTCACAAGCTACACGACCGTTTGGGTCTTGTTCCAAGATAGAATCTAATATCGCATCGGAAATTTGGTCGCATACCTTATCCGGATGCCCTTCTGTAACGGATTCGGATGTAAATAAATACTTGCCCATATTTTCAGTCTCCTCTTTTATTAAAGATATCTTCCAGCGGAGTAGTTATTCATTACCTTTTGGATTAAGCGTTTTGACATCTGTATGTACATTTGTCAAGAGCATCATCTCCCTATGCAATACTGCAACAAATCTCCATGTATGAAAGTAAACGATTTGGCGATAAATCTCAATCCACAGTAAGCTCCAGTTCGCTACGAGATGTACTTTGACCCTTGCAGATCTTTTGACAAATTACCGACATACCCGCGTATTTTAAAACAGCTATCCTGGTTAATCTACGATTAGCCCATTAATATGTACATGACTAGTACAGACAAGCCTTTCAAACAGGTTTTTTGCTTGTGGCCAGGTTGATATTAAACTCTTATCATGATAGCGTTCTAAACGGATTCTAAGGCAAAAAGTAATTGATTCATTATCATCCTTTTTTTCATGACTGGAGAGTTTGGCGAGAGTGTGAAGTCAGCCATTTTCGCGGTTGATTAAGACAACATTTGGAAAATTCACCAACAATAACGTTTTTATATCCTCGTTCTTACCGGTAGATTTAAATTCAATTTTATTGATTTGATGCTTGTCCGCAATGAACTCCAATAGCTTGCCCTCAATCTCACGTCCCAAAGCGCGACACGATAAACAGAAAAGAGTTAGTGTATCGATATCAACCTCAAAAGCACCAACAATCCCTAAATCCGAAAAGCGGTCGGAAACGGAAAGAGAGTACAGTTTAACATCATTGCAGGCAACGCAATCTTTAATTTCTGCTACTGTATATCGTTGGCCATTAGTACATTTATTCGTCCGTTGAGAAA
>JAQUHC010000068.1 GCA_028683785.1 Oscillospiraceae bacterium | reverse complement strand
ACAAAAAGAAGCTTTTTCACAGGCTCTTTGACTCCCCAACTGAATTTTTCCATTCATCATAGGATATCAGAGATTTATATCCTTCAGCGCCGTTTCTCATCCAAAGCAGTCTTTTTCCAAAATCCAGATCAGAATTTTTCCTTGTTCTGAAAGCAAAATACAGGATCCACAATAAAAATAAAACGGGACTTGACGCTTTATAATAAGCCCCCTTTCCATAATACAGTTTTTCATCAAAGCCATTAAACCATGAGGACTCTTCCATACTGACCGAACCGATAGTTTTTGGATATTTGTAAATCTTTAATCCTTTATGCAGGGCATTTCTAAGCCATAACGAATCTTCCCCGCTTGAAAATAAACATCCGCCGCCGAACAGCAGCGTAAACCAGAGATTAGCTTTCTTTACGCTGCTGATTCTGAATGATATTCTGGGCCCGCCAAACGGATTCCTGCTTAATTTATTTAAGCGACCTCGTTTCTTGATTTGAGTTGGTTTTCTGTCTATATGTTCCGATGTAGAATAAATATTAAAAATAATAACATCCGCATCCGGGATCTCATTAAACGCGCCGCACACAGTTTCAACATAATTATCAGCATATCTTACGTCGTCATCCGCAAGCAATCCTATTTCCGAATCGGCATACAGCAGCGCAATATTGCGATTTTTCCCAACGCCGCGTAAAGATGTTGTTACCATTCGTGCGCGGTACCCGTCAAATGTGATTTCGTCATATCCTTCATGGTCGGATTGATTGGCAAAAACCACATCGCTTTTAATATTCATTTCCTCAATTTTAGAAAAATCGGTTTGGTGCATGGTCGCGCACAGAACTTCCAGTCGGCTCATATTTCCCTCCTCAGGTAAATACAACACAATTTCGTTTTCCAAAGCATTATTCGTTTCTAATCGGTATTATTCATTCGCAATAAATAATACTCTCCCTCGTTATCAATAACTAATTTTCGAATAAAAGGAGTAATATTTACTTCTTGAATAATCTCAAGTCCGACCGCTTGGGAAGCTTTAATGCTCGCAATATTACTCTTTTCTATATAATCATAAGCATATTCATAGTTTTCTTTCCAAAACGCAAGTACCTGAGTCAATAATAATTCAGACAGTCGCTTCCCGCGGTGACTTTCTGAAATATAGTAAGGCCCTACAATGATATCTTTTTTTGTCGAAAACTGATAACGGAATGTTCCGCCTCTTGAAACAACACAATATCCGATAAAACAATCGTTTTGAACCAGATAATACACACAGTTTCCCGCAAAGCACTCCAAAAATAAACGGATACGTCTTCTGAAATATATAGCCTCCATATGAATTAGCAACGGCTTCCAAACAGTTGGCTTGTATTGATATATTGTATAACTATTAACATCACATATCTTTTTAAGCTTTTGCAACATTGATACCGTCATCTTCATAAGTATTTATAAACTCCCATTAATTAATAATTGTATGAATAAAGCCTTATAGCAGCCGGTTTGTTTTATTCCTCCGCCAAATAAGCTTCATATCCCTTATTGACATCAAAAATTTCCGCATGTACGGCATATTTTTGCTGATCTTCCGTGGGAAGCTTCATATAGTCGCCATATCTTTTAGCCAGATATTCTTTAATTTTTGCAGAACCGCTCAGAATGGTATCCTCAAACGGAACATCAACCGGTTCGGAAAACATATCAGCGTCAAATACACCCTGTGACAAGGAAGCTTTTGTGATATAGTAGCAATACTGAAAATTATCCTGCCATGAATCATATTGATAAATAGTTCTATAAGCTTTATTAACCAGCCACTTATTAGGCAGTATACGCAGAAATGCAAGGGTGGCTTTTTGCGTAAAATTTTTCGGTTTCCAATTTCTTTGTGAGAGCGCATAAAGAGTAACATATTTTGATTTGTAATAGATTTCTTTCAGTTTTCGCATGCTGTTTGCAGGACACTTATGCAAAATCATAATATCCACATAAATTCCCTGATGCAAATCCTTACGATCCTTAAAGCTATGTTCAATAAATGTCGTCCCGTTCATACGAACCTTGGCATATTCGAGATATTCCTCACAGACACGCCACTCCTGCAATATAAACAGATCGCTCTTCTGTTGTTCAAAAACATCCTTAAATTTCAAATAATTATCCGGCGTCATAAAAATATCCAGATCGTCGTCCCATGGGATAAAACCGCCGTGCCGTACCGCCCCGAGCGCAGTACCGCCCATGATATAATAAACGATATTATTGCTGCGGCATAACCCGTCTATGTACTTCATTATTTCAAGAATTTTCATTTGCACATTACGCACATTGTTCTCGTTCATATAAACCTCATATTTTCTTGGCCAGTTTAAAATTCTTTTCCATGACTTTTCTGAATATTTTTATTTTCAATAAGAATTTAGCCAGCCTTTTAACACAACGGTAAATTCCGTTTTTTAATTTAGCATGAAATGCATATGCTTCCCAACGATGAGGATGGGTGCTGACTATCAGCGATTCTCCGTTTTGAAGCATAAGAATTATATTGTCAATTGAATCTAATTTAATATTTTTATCATCACTGTTAACGATATCGTTGGTTTCGGGATCAAAAATTACTTTCCATCCATAGCCGGTGTCCGAAATATATTGATACGAAAGTCCTAAACGCTCTTTAAAATTAACCATGATCTCAGTAATGTATTTGTATTTTTCAGCGATGTCGCCGTTTCTGAAAAAATCACGGTTTGAATTATATCCAATCCTTTCTACAATAGGATTGCCGTGTTGGCACACGGTTGAAATATTAAAACCGTATAACTCAAATTCCTTAATATGGGCTTGAAATTCAGCGTCAGCTTTGGCTATATCCCCTTTGTTGCTGTCCATCACATCGTGATGATATGAAACTTCATGCCCCAAAGACTGAATTTCCCGTAATATATTAATATTCTTTTTATTCTTTAGTAAATATGCCTGTACATAATAAACGCCGGTATGACCGTATTCATGCTCAATTTTCGCGAGCTTTAATGCTTTTTCAGGGTCGGTTTCAACATCATGTTTCAAAATTAATAATTTTTCTGACCGAGATTCATGCAATGCCTTTTTTGCGGTTGTACTATGTATGTTGATCTCATGAAGTTTTCGGCAGAAATTTTCCCATTGAGGATACAAAAACATGGCTTTTGCTCCTTATTGTCCGTATATTTTAGCTAACACATCTTTCAATAAAGTCGACGAAACATCTTTGGTATATGGGATATATTTCACCGAACCTCCGCGTTCTTTCAAATAAGATTCCACCCTGCTGAATACTTCGCTGTCTTTCCAGTCATCACCTACAAAAATAACATCAAAATGATATTCATTATAAGCCGATATCTTATCGCGGTTTCTTTGGGGAACCACCTGATCTACATAACGGATCGATTCAATAATGGCTACACGCTCCTCATAAGGGATCACAGGAGTTTTATGCTTGTATTCCTTAACCAACTCATCGGTGCTTACACCTACTATCAGATATTCACACTGTTCCTTAGCCTTTTTCAGAATATTTAAATGTCCTACATGGAAAAGATCAAAAACGCCGGTAGTATAGCCGATTTTATACTTTTTCTCCATTCTGTTGACTCCTTTAACCTTATTACATTTTCTTTCTGATATAAGAGCGCAGCTTGTTCGGCATTAATATCTGGACTATAAAACGTGATATGACATTAAAGAAATATAACGGCCAACCGATTATTTTATTCATACGCATGAACCGGAACAGCTTACACATACTGCGAAAATAACGGAATCCACCGCGGCGTTTCATCTGATCCTTACTCTTTCGCATATAAACACAATAATCTTTCAAATTATAAAATTTTGCCCCTGAGAGATACATCCTTATCCATAAATAATAATCTTCTGCATGATACCAGTCCAGATACCCCCCTGCTTTTTCTACCTCCTGCTTTTTCAACATAACGGAAGGCTGTGCAACAGGGCAACGCCTTTTTAATAATTTTTTTATTCCTATATCAGTTATTGGGAATTTTTTTATTGAAGCAATATTATTTATATTACCTACAAAATGATAAACCCCGCTTCCCACAACACTAAGCTCTATATCCTTTTCAAAACATTGGATCTGCCGTTCAAAACGTGTCCGGGCGTTAATATCATCGGCGTCGGCTATGGCGATATAGTTATGGCTGCAGCGTTCAAAGCCCGTCCGTCTTGCATTGCCGTGACCGACGTTTTCGGGAAGCCTGACGGCAATAAGGCTCTTTTCTTTTTCATAAAAACTGACGATGTCATTTATTTCTTCGGATACCGGCCCGTCAACGACAAGCACAACTTCGTCTGGAGGACAAGTCTGGTCATAAACGCTTTCAAGCGCCTGTCTGAAATTATCAGGATCATCTCCGCCGTATACACACATTGATACCGAGAATTTTAGCTTTTCCATAATCAGTCACCATCCATTAATGGGCTCGTTTTGCTATCTCACGTCTAAATTTACCTATTACCTGAATTGTAAACGTAAAAAACGGTAAAGGATCTGTAATCGAAAAAATCTGATCATGCGTATGGCGAAAACTAAACCATGACGGCTGAGAGCAAAAACGGTTTTTTGACTTTAAAAACCACAGCAGATCCGTATGTATGCAACGCATCCTCACATCTTTTTTATATTCTACAAACGGTGTCACTGTATCGCCAAAAGACAATTCCAGAATCTGCTGCGCCATATTAACTCCGGCATAAAAACTGATTTTGATATTTGCCGATATCCGTGGGTTGATTTCTATTACTTTTGCAATCCCATCACGGGGATCCTGAATCAAATCAATATCGGCGCAGCCACGCCACCCGATCGTAGTCAACAGCTTCGAGCAGCTTTCTGCTATATCCGGCTTGTCCGCCGTCACATTGCAGGTACTTGCGCCTCCATCCACAGGATACCATCGATTCTTTGATAAAACCATAGATGTCTTTATATTGTATTCATTATCGGCAAACATGATGGCGTCATACTGTACATCTGTTTGAGGAATATATTCCTGAATAACCAGTGATGTAATATCGCAATCGGGCTTTGATAAAAAGTTGACAAGCTCATCCTGATTATCAACCTTTTTATATCCGATCGCGCCGTAGCTTTTTCGAGGTTTAATAACTACAGGATATACTAAATCGGCGCTTATGACATCCTGAATCGTCTTAATATCAACCAGTGTTTTCGGGCATGGTATCCCGTTTTCCATGCATATACGCATTGTATTCAGTTTATCATAGGCAATATAAAAAAGGTCCGGTTCCACAACCGCTACTTTTGTGTATTGTTCCAGCCTCTTCTTGTTTAACGACAGGGCTTCGGCCGTCAAATCTGATGTTGTAATGACCAAATCGAATTTTTCACTTTTTAAATGTTTCTCCAGAACCGTAATAAAAAAATCCAAATCGTCTTTTGCTCTTTTTTCCAGTATTTTATGGTCGGCATAGCGTGTCACATAACCGTTATCAAGCTTTGAACAATTAAATGTCGTTACCGAACACCCAAGCTTTTTAAATGCCTTAGCCATCGGCAGCGTCTGGCGATCGCCTCCGTCTGCCAAAAGCACCCTGATTTTAGAATAATCTATCATGGTTTACTCCCTGTTTTTAAACGTGAATCGTTTCCTGCGGTTGTCTCTCATTAATAGAAGCCTTAACGCACTCGGCGTATTCCCTGGGATAAGGGAATTCCTTCTTACCGAGAAGAACCTGTATAACAGTTTTGGCCGTTTTCGCGGTCAATTTTATATCATACCAGATATTCTTATGCTCAACATAATAGACTTCCATTTCCAGCTTTACAGGAAGAAATTCAGCTATGTACTGCTCCTGGGTCTCATAATACTTGCCGTATGTATAATCAAACAGGCTGGCGGGACTTGTTAATCCCGGCTTCGTTTCATAAATTCTAAGGTAATGACCTACATAAATCTTTTCGGCAATCGAGGCATCCTCAGGTCTAGGACCAACCACAGACATCTGCCCAAGCAGTATATTTATTACCTGTAATGTTTCATCCAGCTTGCTTTTTCTCAGAAAATTGCCAAACGGATATATCCGGTCGTCATTATTTAATGTTGTAACCGGTATATCGCCGCTCTCAACCCTCATGGTACGAAATTTATATAAGGTAAACGGCCTTGCGTTTCTGCCTACCCGCTGCGCTTTATATATAACCGGACCTCTGCTCGTCATCTTGATGATAACAGCGATTATTAGCCAAAACGGACTGATAACTATAATAAACGAAACAGCAAACACAATATCATACATTCGCTTAAGCATAATTGTTTATTACCTCACTTAAGGTTTCGCAATAATATGAATTCCTCCGCAAACGGTAAGCCTACATTTATTCCTGCCGATTTGTCCTTCAGCCTTACAGCTTCGACGGAACGCGGATGCGGATATTCACGAAGCTCGGTTTTATATGCCAGAATTGCCTGTTCTTTTTGATTTGTATATGCCGAAATATCCACGAATGTATTTGGTAAAAATGCTGTAGCCGCGGTTAAAGGCATCCATTCGGTTGAAGACGGGACACTGTAACAATACAGCTCTTTTACGCACTGCTCACTTGTAGGTCGCACCGCAACAAGCGTGGATTGATATACACAGCGATGATCCATATTAACATCGCCCCAAAAATGTGTAAAAACAGTATCGGGATTAAGCAGATTAATTGTGCTTTCAATTACCTGATTAATATTGATATGTGCCGTCTGATCGAGACGCATATCGGGAAGCTTACCATAATAAAGTTCTTTTACGCCAAGGACATTTTTCGCCATTTCGGTTTCCAGTTTTTTTGCTTCTAAAATATCCTTCAGATTGGGGTCGTTTCGATATTGCGAGGTGCTACCGTCCGTTACAATTAAAACATTGACCTCGCAGCCCTCTTTGGCAAGCCGGGCTATAGTCCCGCCCATACCATATACTTCGTCATCCGGATGTGCGGCGATCACCAGTATATTTTTCATCTAATCAACCTCATCAAATAAAAATGAAACCTGCCGGCGGAGAGCATTTCTTATCACAATTATAAGCTTGAATCACAGCCATAGCTTTCTAATTTCCTTACAAACCCTGACCAAATCCTCATCCGTCATTTTGGTATCGGACGGCAGACAAACACCGTTTTCAAATATTTTCTGCGCCACCCTGCCGTTGTCAATATAATCGCAACCGGCAAACACAGGCTGCATGTGCATCGGCTTCCAGATGGGGCGGGATTCGATGTTCGCCTGTTCAAGGGCGTTCATTAACCGTTCCGGTGTTACCTTGTCCGACAGGGTTATTGCCGTAAGCCAGCAGTTTGATTTTGACCATTCATGCATCGGCATTAATTCAATGCCGTCAAGGCTGCCGATATGCTCTTCATAATAATTGTATATGTAACGCTTTTTTTCTACTCTGTTGTCAAGAACCTTTAGCTGTCCCCTGCCTATTCCCGCGACAATATTGCTCATTCTGTAATTATAGCCGATTTCACTGTGCTGGTAATGCCGGGCGGGTTCACGCGACTGTGTTGCCCAAAAGCGGGCTTTTTTCGCTTCGGCTTCCGCGTTTTCGCCGTTAAACAGCAGCATTCCGCCGCCGCTTGTTGTGATAATCTTGTTGCCGTTAAAGCTGATTATACCGAGATGCCCGAATGTTCCTGTATATTTTCCTTTGTATGTAGTGCCCAAGCTTTCGGCTGAATCTTCAATTATCGGCACATTATGCTTATTGCAAATATCAATTATTCTATCCATATCTGCAGACAAGCCATAAAGATGAACAACAATGACCGCCTTAACATTCGGATATTTTTCAAATGCCCTTTCAAGTGCATCGGGTGACATGTTCCATGTATCTTCATCACTATCGATAAAAACCGGAATCGCATTCTGATAAATAATCGGATTAGCGGAAGCAGAGAAAGTCAGCGACTGACAAAACACAATATCATCTTTTCCAACCCCGAGTGTCTTGAGCCCGATATGTATTGCTGCCGTCCCGGTTGTCAATGCAGTTGCAGCTTTTGCACCGAGCTTTTCGGACATTTCCTTTTCAAATCGGTTTACATTTTCCCCCAAAGGAGCAATCCAATTAGTATCAAATGCCTCTTTTACATAGGCTTGCTCATATTTTTCTTCGCTCATATGCGGTGAAGCCAAGAATATATGCTTTTTTCCACAATCACACATTAGTTTTCACCTTTTTTAATATCGCAATATTACCGCAGCTATACCTTTATTTTGTGCCGAATATCCTGTCCCCCGCGTCCCCGAGGCCGGGAACAATATAACCGTGGTCGTTCAGATGGCTGTCAAGAGCGGCACAAAAGACCTGAACATCGGGATGCGCCTTGGTCAATGCATTCAGTCCTTCGGGAGCGGCAATGATACACATAAACTTAATGGTTCGCGGATGGCGCAGCTTTATCTGGGTTATGGCATCGACGGCAGAGCCGCCGGTTGCAAGCATGGGGTCAAGCACAATAACATCCCGCTCGGAAATATCGCTGGGGAGCTTGCAATAATACTCAACCGGTTTAAGTGTCTCGGGGTCACGATAAAGCCCGATATGACCAACCTTTGCGGCGGGTACAAGCTCGATTGCACCGTCAACCATACCGAGGCCCGCCCGCAGAATGGGAACAAACGCCATCTTGCGGCCTGCAATCACCTTTGACTTCATGGTGGTTATGGGCGTTTCAATATCTATATCGCAAGTAGGTAAATCGCGCGTTGCCTCATAACACATAAGCTCGGTAATTTCCTGAATAAGTTCGCGGAACTGCTTTGACCCTGTGTTTTTATCTCGAAGTAATGTAACCTTATGTTGAATAAGAGGGTGCTCCGTAATAAATGGTTTTAATGTATCAGACATGTTTTCCAAGTCCTTTCCAATTATAATATTCAGTTTTATTTTCCGTTTGAAAGCTTTCTCTTAAGCTCCCGCTCGGCTTGCGGCATACGAAGATAAATCGGCATCAGTTTTTCGGATGATACCGCCTGTTCTTGCATAACTGCCGCTTCTAATGTTACCCCAACCGCGCTCTGATATCTGAGATGCAGCGGAGCAATAAATACCTCGCTCAAAATTTGCTTAAATGTATTATAGCACAACTCAGCGCCATCGCCAATTAAAAGTACAGGTTTTTTATATTTATCCAATTGCTTTGCTAAATTATTCAATGATACCGCGTTGTCATCGGTCAGCCTGATAACCTCTCCCTCACTGATTTCAAAAAGCGCGGTATATACCTGATCTCTTCTTGCATCCATTGCTGGGCATATTATCCCGCTGAAAAGCGTGCCCGCCGCCATTCGCGCCATTGCGGCAAGGGTGGACACCCCGACGCAGGGTTTATCCTCTGTAAATGCCAACCCCTTAACCGCGGCGACCCCTATTCTCACCCCTGTAAAAGAGCCGGGTCCTGCGGCAACCGCCAATAAATCCACGGTTTTCAGCGAAATTCCCGCATTTTTAAGCATATCATGAATCATCGGAACCAGGGTTTGACTGTGTGTTAATCCTGTATTAGCCGAGGAACAGGCAAGGATACGCCCATCCTCCCATACAGCACAGGATGCAGGCCCGGCAGAGGATTCAATCCCTAATATTCTCATAAACTAAAATTCAACCCCTTCTGCTCCCTCTATCTCTATGCGGCGGCAATCTTCATTCGGCTTTTCAAAATAAACCCTTATTGTGTTTTCGGGCAACGCCGCTTCGATATTCTCGCTCCACTCAACAACAAGTATTCCGCCTGCGTCCAGATAATCAAAAAAACCGGTGGAATATAAATCATCCCACCCTGAAACACGGTACATATCAAAATGTATAAGCGGAGGATTTCCATCAATCGTTGAATTCCTGCCGTATTCATGAACAAGCGCAAAAGTAGGGCTGGTTACCTCGTCTTCCAGCCCCAAACCAGCGGCAAGCCCTTTGACAAAAACCGTTTTCCCCATTCCAAGCCCGCCATATAAAGCAACCACATCCCCGCCCTTGAGCCTTTTGGCTAAGGCGGTACCTAAAGATTTGGTTTCTGACGGTGTTTTTGTCACAATGCTTCGCATTTCAGGGTTCCTTTCGCTGTTAAATTTGGTATTTCTATTATTCTTGATTAGTGGATAGAAAACTGCTACAATAGACTCAAAATTTAGTATCACCTAGAAATTCAGGGAAAGCGGAAAGGGACGGAAAGGTCATTGGGTCTGGTCAATAAAATAAAAACAGAGTTTTCTTTATATATCCGGCATACTGACTGGTTGCTTATTTTAGCCTGTACGGCTGCATCCGGTTACGGCTTGGCCTTGGTTTTTTCGGTCGTCAAAACATCGGGTGCCGGCAATCGCGATTTCATAATTCAGCTTGCCGCCTGCATTGCAGGGCTGATTGCCGCCATGATTATTTCAAAGATAGATTATGATATAATCTGTAAATTGTGGCCGGTTTTATCCGGCATTTCACTTGTTCTTGTCTTGCTTACATTTACGCCTCTCGGCCTTGAGGTCGCCGACGATAAGGCATGGTTGTCAATTCCGGTTATAGGGACCTTTCAACCGTCTGAACTTTTAAAAATAACCTTCATTATATCTTTCGCAGCACATCTGACAAAAGTGCATGATAGGTTAAATAAATTATCTGTATTATT
>JAQUHC010000067.1 GCA_028683785.1 Oscillospiraceae bacterium | reverse complement strand
GAAAGACGGTTGACTCAAAGTGGATATTCCCGTCGCCGCTTGATAATAACAAAACCCGAAATCCGTCTGCGGTACGGAAACGGCTACAGCTTATCTTGGAACGGGCAAACTGCAAACGCGTCAGATTTCATGACCTTCGTCATACTTTTTCAACGATGGCTCTGGAACACGGTATGGACATCAAAACGCTGTCGGCGACCATCGGTCATGTGTCGGCGGCGACTACGCTGGATATTTACAGCCATATCACCGATACAATGCAGAAACAGGCGGCGGTCAACATCGACCGTAAAATCGGCAAAACGGACGCAATGATGCCTGAGCAGGAAAACACACAGGCACAGACGGAAAAACCGCCTGTGAGCGATTTTGAGCCATATGTGGGCAAGATACGGAAACCCGGTACGGGTTGCGTCACCATGATCAACGATCATCTGTATGAGGGGCGGTTTACACCGACGGGTGCTGATGGAAAACGGATCTCCAAAAATATCTACGCTGATACGCGCGAGGAATGCGAAGAAAAACTCGCTGAGCTGATTGTGCGGATGAAAGCGGAGATTGCTGAGGAAAAAGCAAGACGGAAATCCGGACGGGAAACGGCAATAAATGAATCGATAAACAAAAATATTTTTTAAATCTAAAACTTATTGTTTTTCTGCCATCGGTGTGCTATACTATATCTATTAAATCCGAAAGTGAGGTGGACAAAATGTTAAAATTCAAATATCTGATAAAATCAAATCGTATTTTGTCCGCTTATTGAAAATATTTTCATAAGTGAGTTTTGCGCCTTTGATTTTATCAGAGGCGCTTAATTTATTTATGAAAGGGAAATCAAAATGAACGAATTTAGATTTATCCAAGTCCAACAGGACAACTCGCAACATTACGAAGTATTCAAAAATTTGATGTTTCCGTATAACAGGGAACTCGACGAAAACAAGCTGGGAAGCGAACCCACAAGCGATGAATTTATCTTGAAATTTACGCAAAGCTGTATCAATATGCAAGGAACGCACGACAGACATTTGGAACTTGCCTTTGTTGATAATGAGCCGATTGGCTTTTTATATGGCAAGGTAGACCACGAACACCACAGAGGACATAAAAAAATCGGATACGGATATGTCATGGAATTTTACATTAAACCCGAACACCGTAGAAAAGGCTATGGCAGGATAATGTTGCGACGTTTGGAACAGCATTTTTCCGGTCATGGTATAAAACGAATGTATCTAAATACAGGAGCATCCGGCGAAGCATTTTGGAAAGCTATGGGCTTTAAGCCAACAGATGAAATCCAACCGCACAACAATATGCTGATATGGGAAAAAGATATACGGGGAAATGATGTTATAAACATATCTATAAGCGAATATCTCACGCATGAACTCGTTGAAAAGATAGCATTTATGCAATGGCGAGGAACTACACCGAAAGATTTTAATCAGATACGGCTATTTTCAATTTATAACGATAAATACGATAATGATTGTTTTAATGTGATAGCCTTTAATGAGAATGATGATGTTATAGGCAGACTGTATTGCGTTAAAAATCAAGAAAATCCCAAGCGATGGTATTACGGCGACCTTGCGGTAATCCCGTCATACCGCAGAATGAAAATCGCAACACGAATGATAAAAGCGGCGATTCAAAGAATATCAGATATTGGCGGCGAAACATTATGTTGTTATACCGAACCTGAAAACACAGCCTCAATAAATTTGCAAAAATCGATCGGATTTATCGAAAAACCTACGTTGCCGTTTAATCTCTTGATAAACGATGGCAGGGTTATGTTTGAAATAAGTCTTGGTGAACAATTTAATGTAATTCCTGCGACTGTCGATGAAGCGCGCTTTATTATGATGTTCTACGCACAAAACCGCGATGCTTTACATGGTAAAAATATTTCCCTCAACGAATGGAAAGAAGTTTTATCGCGCGATGACCCGGATGAACAAAATTTTCTCGTATGCAAGGGCGCGATGCCCGTCGCGTGGTTGCGCATCAACGGTCTTGATAATAAAGACATGGCGTGGATCAGTATGCTTGCCGTAAGCGATAAATTCCAACGTCAGGGCGTCGGCAGCTTTGCCGTTCGTTTTGCGGAGGATTTTGTGCGGTCAGGAGGAATTAAAATGCTTGGAATCCATACAACAGTTGACAATATTGCCGCGCAGAATTGCTATAAAAAACTCGGTTATCATATTCACGAAGAAAGCGAAGGCACTACTGGCGACGGAGTGAAGCGGATGGGATATACATTTGTAAAAAATATAAACCGATAATGCTGTCAAAAATTGATACGCTGTAAACAAAGAAAAAGGGGGCTTCAGAAAAGAAAAAATCCGGCTGATACAAGATTAAAACTCCTGTAAAAGCCGGATTTTTGGAAAGGTACTATGAAAAAGATGCCGCTCCCGCCGCGGACTACCATATAAACATAGAAAAAGCCCGACGACGCGAATTACTCGCCGTCAGGCGTGGTCCACCGAGTGAATCCAAATCCGAACCTTTTATATCATCAAACGAGATGGTTTTTGTTCCGTCTTTATAATTAAAAACAAGTATCATTTTATCATCATACAGATAAATGGCATTAACAAAGCTGTCAATCAAACGCTGCCTATGTTCTTTTTTCCTTACATCAAGTTTACGGAAACGGTGTAACCAGAAAACTATTTGCTCATAAGTTAAAACCGGCTTTTGCATCTCTTCTTGTAATATCTTTACTTCAAGGTCGCTTTTACGTGCTTCAAGTTCGTCAAGGCGGTTTTTTGTTGATATAGTGAAAATACCTTGTTGAATTGCATTGAGCATGTTCTGTATACCGCGCTCCGTTTCTGAAAGCTGTTGCTTTAATAGCGGAAGCGCGGTGTTTTCTTTGTTTTGCAATTCTAAAACCATTTTAGCAATCGCTTCAATCACGCTATCATCCATAATCATTTGCATTGTATGATTAAGAACCAGATTTTCAATCCATTCCTTTTTCACTGTTTTCTTATTACAGGTACCATGCCTTTTAACAGCAACGCACTTATAATACCGATGCACATTAGCTGTGTGGCTTACACCACTTTCCCCGATCATAAACGATTTGCATTTGCCGCAAAACAACTTGGTAGTTAATAAATAATCATCTTCGGCTTTATGTCTGGCTGGAGCTTTTTTGTTCTTCTCCATTTTCTCCTGCACACGCTCAAATAATTCGTGGGGAACAATGGCGGGTATCCCACTTGGCTCAATTACATCACGATATTGGTATTCTCCGATATAGCGGCGATTCTTCAACATTCTTGTAACACTATTGATAGACATTGGTTTGTTTTTCTTGGTGGTTATCCCTCTGACGTTCAGACTGTCAGAAACCTCTTTAATTGTCGCGCCCTCAGCATACTGTGTAAAAGCATCCAGTACGGCGGGAGCAGTCAGCGGATCTATTTGAAAATGCTGTTCACTGTCGATAATATATCCAACTGGTAATGTACCACCGTTAAATTTACATTTAAGGGCGTTTTCAGTCATTCCTCGAACAACCTTTTCAGCAAGCTCCGCGGAATAATATTCGGCATACCCTTCAAGAACTGATTCAAGTATAATACCTTCCGCACCCTCTGAAATCACTTCCGTTGCCGAGAGAACCTTTACGCCATTCTTTCGCAGAATAGATTTATAATGAGCAGAATCATAACGGTTTCTTGCAAAACGGTCAAGCTTCCAAACGATTACGATATCAAACAGATTCAGTCCGCTGTCTTTAATCATCCGTTGAAATTCAGGGCGGTTATCTGTTTTTGCAGACAATGCGCGATCGATGTAAGTTGAAAGGATGGTAATAGCATTCTTTTCGGCAAATGCCTTGCATTCCCGAATTTGCCCTTCTATCGACTCTTCACGTTGACTATCGCTTGAATAGCGGGCATATATTACAGCTTTCACTTCTTATCCACCCCCATCATTTTAAACATTGTTTCTTTCAGCTTTGCACTTATCGGAGAATCGGGGTTAAAGCACATCTCCACAAACCTTTACATATCCGCCTGGTTTTCAGCCTTTACCTTTAAGGCTTCCGGCTCATAATGGTACAGTTTTCCCTGCTGATTATTGGTACGCCCGAAGATATAATCAAGCGACACATCAAAGTAATCGGCATACCAAAGAAGCACTTTCAGCGGCGGCGAATATTGATTGGTTTCATAGCGGTTTATGCTTGTCTGCTTTGCCCCGATTAGTGATGCTATTTTTGCCTGCGACAGCTTAATGCTCTCGCGCAGCAGTTTCAATCGTTGCCCAACAATCTCCATAAAAATAGAGCCTCCCTAAATAATTGGCTCGATTATACGCTTATTAATACTAATAGTCAATGCCATATAAGCATCATATGGCATTGACTATTAGTATGGAAATAATTAAACTATAATTGATTTAATCACTTTGATAAATTCTTCTTCTGTCAAGCCTTTGCTTTCTAAATAAAATTCAATTGAATTTATTTTAAATTTAGCGGTGTAATAAATAGTGCTTTCTTTTGGAGAATATCTACCCAAAACAGAATTAATGCCCTCAATACTTTGTGTTTTCACATTGGTGTCCATATAGATACAATCAGTAGTATAAACCTTCGTATTACTTACATTTATTTTGATATATGAATTAGAGTTATCCGAAGCGGAAAACGACCAACCACCATAATAACCCGGTGTCAATGAACCGTCTTTCTCAAAATACAGATCTTTTGTATCAGAATCCTTGCACTGTAAAGCATTAATTAGTCTCTCAGGTAAATAATTAGGTTTAGGATTAAAGTTGATAAATTCCTTATATTTCTTAAATGTCCATGTTTCATTTCGCTTCTCACTTGGAGGAAGAGCTACCTTCCTTGCAGTCATAGTGTGGATATTATTGAATATCCACTTCCCGTTATCTACCGGTACGGAGCTTGAAGATGATTTCGTTGTAGCTGACAAGTCTTTGTTTGTTGAAGGTACAGAGTTTGTATTTTTCGACATGTTTATAGGGGTGTTGTTTGTTTGATTTGTATCATTAGTAGCTGTTTTATTGTCAGTAGTTACAGTAACAATTGGCGCAACTACAGAATTATTGGGAGCTGGTTCAATTGTAATGGGATGTTTCATATTAGAGTATATATGCATTCCGCCGACAATACCGATAACTATAACAATCACCGAAGCCAATAAGGCTACTTTTGAAACAATGTTATTTGATGGATAACTCTTTCTAACAAGCCGATCAGTTATTGCATATCCTATACGCTTCTTAGCGATCGGATTTAGTTTTAGTAAAGTATCTATTTCCGCTTTATACTGGTCTTTGTTCAAAATTGATTTCCTCCATTTCTCGTTTTAAGCTCTCTCTCGCACGATGTAATCTTGATTGTACGGTATGCTCGTTAATTTGAAGGATGCAAGCGATTTCTTTGACACTATAACCCTCATAATAGTAAAGATAAACCACGGTCCTGTGTTTAGGCGGAAGTGCCAAAACGCTGCTTAACACAGAATCCTGTTGTATAACGGGCTCATCAAAGCGTTCATCCAAGCTTACTACCCTTTTGCGCCAAAAAGTACGAAACAAGTCCTTGCATGAATTTAAGGTAACGCGAATGACCCAAGCTTTTTCATATTCCTTGCTTTCAAATCCCTTTTGTCGCTCTAACAACTTAATAATTACCTCCTGGGTTACATCCTGCGCGTCTGCATAGTTTTTCAGGTGGTGATAAGCGACATTGAAGATTATATCTGAATATTCTTTAACAGCCTGCTCAACCAATTCATTGGTACCAAATGAATTATTGATGCATGTCACCTCCTCTACTATGAATACGGAATAAAGAATAAAAATCATCCATCTATGTAAAAAAATATTTTTGTGATATATTTATAGGCTAATATTTATATGCTTGAAAATTTTAAAAAGGTTAAAAGGACCCGCTAATTGAAAAGCGAGTCCTTTTGATTAATAATAAACTATATCTGCTTTGGATACTAGTGTATCAACAAATGACTCATATTGTTTGTTGATATTGTCCAAGACAAGTTTGTCTATAATAGCTTGTCTATCTTTATCTGTCAACGACATATGACCTAAATCATGCTGACTTAAGAATTGTTGTATATCAACATCGTTTACAACTTTTTTAGATGTGCATTTATCAATGATATACGTTTTAGAACGTGTAAACAGCTCATGGTTGCAAAGACCCTTTTTCAGATCATCAAATCCGTAAATTTTAACTGCATCATTATACAGACCAGATTCTTTGTACTGCGAAATGATACTCTGAAGTTCGTCTTCGGTTACCTTGATACCATGTTCCACGCCATACTGTCTTACAACAGTATTTCTAATTGTTTTTTTTATGATAGACTCCTTGCTTTGAACAATCAAGCCATCGGTTTGTTGATTATATACTAAATCAACATCCCTTTGGTAAACATCGAAATCATTTATTGATACTAAAATTGAATTCTTATTATCGCAAAACAACCTCATTAGCAAAATAGCACAAGAACCAAAAACAATAAGGACAAATATTGTAATAGTTAGTATAGTTTTAAATTTAAATTTAAGCATTTTAATATTTTAATTTTGCATTATTCCACTGTGTATTATGTGTTGAGCAGATTCTATTGATATTACCATAATCCGAACCCATAACACATGATGAACTAGAACAATCGTCAAGACCGTAGCAATGACCGGTCTCATGTTGTACTACTTCGGTATTAGCAGTTCTACCTTGATCAAAGACAACACAATATGGAGTATCCAGCCAAGCTACACCTCCAACACCTGGCATTTGACCAGAGAAGGCAATCATTAATTTCGCTCCATCTCGTAGTCCCCATTCTTGATATGCCTCATTTAATAAATTACCATAGCTAGCACCGTCAACAGAATCCCATAGCTTATTTGATACTATGTAATAATTAATATTGTATTTTATACCTAACCAATCATCACAGTCGTCAACCGCACGTAAAACCTCCCAAGCCCAACTAGAATACCTTGCGCGGAATTCTTCATCTACCGGTGTTGTTACTTTTACCATATGGCCGCCTTCGGCCGCTGCCATTATTTCCATATTTGGCTCGTCAAGTAACGCTTCACGTAAAGCTTCTTGATCGGATGTGAATTCTGTGGGACATAACGGTGTTACACGCTCATTATAATCCTCTTCAGCAGAAGCGTATGAAATTCCAGAAAAACTTAAAACCATTACGGCAAAAATACTAATCAATTTTTTCATAATACGTCCTCCTTTTTAATGTTCACGTACTCTTTCCTATAGAACTAACTTCCTAGCCCATTGGAATCACCACTTTCTATACCAGTAAATAAATAAAAGTAACCGAAATAAATCAGTTGCTTTTAATCAAATAAATAATTACCTTGCTATTTGTTTACTGCAACTGGCTGCCACCTTATTCAGAACAGGCCCTATAGTTTTGCGTCACTGCCTTTCGACAGTTTTTCCAATATTTCCCTTGGATATATAATACTATATCCTCCTGATTGTGTCAATACAAATATTGCAATTTATTTAAATTGTATAAGTTAATTGTGAATTATATTAACATTTATAATAATTATTTGTATTTGGGGTATACTTAATAATTTTGTGTAATGTATTGACATTATAACAATTTACGTTATAATTAAAAGCGAACAGGGGAATTTTACCTGTCCGCCTTTAACTTAATATAAATGTATAGTAGTGATAGCTATACTGACCACTGGTCTTACATATCAATCCGAACAGCCAACGGCTGTGTATCGGGTTGTGTATGTAAGATTTTTTTATTTTCCACCAGAATGGAGTTGATGCCTATGATTGTATCATAAAGAAAAAGCCCGATCTTCTGCCGCAAACAGAAAATTAGGCTCTTATCGTAATGCAGCGCTATTCAACCACAGGACGATATATTTTTTCTTCTGCTGATAGTATAGTACAATATCATCCTTTTGCCCTACGTCCAGCACTTGTATGCGCTTGCATCCCAACTCTTTCAAATGTGACACGCAGGATGACGGTGCGATAAATTGGATACGGTCTTTATCCATATCTGCAATAGCATCCGGATCGAGGTGATCCAGGTGATCATGAGTGCATACCACCGTATCTGCCTGAAGCTCCTTCGGCAATAGGGGGGGCAGCACAAGCCTCGGACGATTGGCCACTTTATTCACAACATCCGACAGATATGGATCAATCAGAATTTCAGCTGATTGATCCTTTAACCGATAGCCGCTCTGCCCGATCCATCGAATTGTCATTTTCATTCCTCCAATTACAGTGCCGTTTGCGTATCGTTCGGGTCCCCATTTCTAGCTAAATTATATTCTTCCGTCCAATCCAAGCTACGATAGTCTTCCGCTCGTGGATCGTTTTTAATGAAGTCCGTCAGAAGGTCGAGCATCTCTTCCGTCCAAGTATTACGGTCAATCTGCGCCGTAGTAAATATATTGGCGGCAATCATCTCAAAGCCAAAGATGTCTTTGACATGAGTTTTGGCTGCTCCGTCCACAACCTCTGCCACTAAATGGCTGGGGATAAAGAGTACACCACCGCCCGCTCCAAACACAACATCACCTGGCAGACAGATGGCATTGCCAATCCGGGTTGGCGTATTAAATCCGGTCATGACGAAATCACGAATGGGCGTCGGGTCAATGCCTCGGTAATACACCTGCACACCCTCCACCTGCTCCATCTGTTCCACATCTCGGATTCCGCCCCAGATCACACCGCCACCGGTTTTGGTTTTGGTGGCAATCGCGGTCGTCAAGTTGCCGCCCAGAAAGGTACCTTTGTATATTTTATCATACATATCTGCAACAACAACATCGCCCTCCACCAGACTATCAATTACCCATTGGTTGTAGTTGCCCTTTCGGCCCTCATCCATGCCAATCTGGAACATAGTCTCATGAAGATCCGGACGGGTTGGGCAGAAAGTGCAAGTCACAGCACGACCAATCAGTTTACGCCCATCGTTATGTAATGTCTTGAGTCGTCCTTCAAACTGGCTTTCGTAATGTCGAGCCTCGCACAAGAAGAAAGTCGTTCTATTTCCGAAAATGTGACATGGGGTCAACGGAAGCGTTTTGCCGACGGCAAGGTCAGCATGCCCTACGGGCAGTTCCTCGGATACCGAAAAGGAGCGGACGGGCTGCCGGAAATCGTGCCGGAGGAAGCGGAAACGGTGCGAACCATCTACCGCCTGTTCATACAGGGTAAGACGGCAAATGCAATTGCAGCTACCCTCACTAAGCAGGGCATTCCGACACCGGGCGGCAAGGAAAAATGGCAGTCAACCACGGTTGAGAGCATTCTCACTAACGAAAGATACAAGGGCGATGCTGTGCTGCAAAAAAAATTTACCGTAGATTTCCTGACAAAGAAGCAAAAAATCAACGAGGGGGAAGTTCCTCAATTTTATGTGAAAAATAGCCATCCGGCAATTGTCCGCCCGGATGAATGGAATAGAGTGCAAGACGAAATGACAAGGAGAAAGGCGACAGGGCGGCATCATAACAGCCTGAGTCCGTTTTCAGCGAAAATCATATGTGGCAACTGCGGAGAGTATTACGGCTCAAAGGTTTGGCACTCCACCAGCAAATACCGCCGTACTATTTGGCAGTGCAACGCCAAGTTCAAGGGTGCGGGAAAATGCCGAACCCCTCATTTATATGAGTATGATATCAAGGCGCTGTTCCTGAACGCCGTGAGTGAGCTGATGATTGACCGAGAGGCGCTTATTGAGGACGGCAGAACATTACGCATGGCATTTACCGATTTCAGCGACATTGACAAGGAAATCGGCGAAATCACCAGCGAGATAGATGTGCTTTCCGGTCTGGTACAGAAGCTGGTCGATGAGAACTCCACCACGACGCTTGACCAGACGTATTACAGAAACCGATACGACATTTACATTGAACGCTACGACAAAGCAACAAAGCAACTGGAAGCCCTGCGGGAGCAGCGTCAAATTAAAGAACTGAAGGGCGACATCTTGAGTGGTTTTCTGTTTGAGTTGGGCGAACTGTACGAACTGCCGATGGTTTTCAAGGAATCTACATGGGATGCGCTAATCGACCACGTGACCGTCCACACCGACTGCAGGGTCGTGTTCACCTTCAAAAACGGCACAGAGGTCACGGAAACGCTGTAAAAACATCATCATTATACCGTATTCTATGGAAGCCCTCAATTCAACTGAGGGCTTCCATGCATCTATGACATTGACTTAAACAATAGTTTTTTCATAATGACCCTTAGTTCAACTTAGGGTCAAAGGTGTGCTTATACTAAAGAAGGACAACTAATCAAAAAACGATAGCCAAGTCAATAAACGAATTGAATTGTATATCTAGTTGTTAGAGAGATATATTGATCATAATAATCGCATCATATTGTAGTCTGATGATTACCACGGGTGCATCAATAATGTGAAAAGTCCTTGCTGTAGAGGTTTTTCGGGGCATAAAAAAACGTTAAGGCAACTGACACGATTGTATCAATTGCCTTAACTACTATGTAAAGAGGTAACGAAAAAGATGCAGGTAATTAGGGGGTTATGCTCATAGCCTATGGTTTTGGCTCGTGTGTTTTTTTCTTTTACGAACACGCCAAATAACAAAGATAATAATTGCCAATCCTA